>DAOVJZ010000168.1 GCA_030632035.1 Granulosicoccaceae bacterium
ACGTGAAGCCAGGGAAGAGGCTAAGGCCGATGTCGAGATTACATCTCTGTATACGGTGTTTAATCTAATCCATATCAATCAGGTCTATATGCTGTTTCGTAGTCGATTACAGAATCTGGATTTCGGTGTCGGTGAAGAAAGCCTGGAAGTTGCGCTATTTGAAGAAAAGGATATCCCGTGGGATCAGCTCGCCTTTCCGGTAGTTGAACAAACCCTCAGATATTTCTTCAAGGATCGTGCCGCTAATCAGTATCAGGCACGCATGGGTGATTTTCAGGATAGACAGACCTTGTTGTCAGTCAGCCTGCTGGATGCCCTTCATATTCGTTCATAAGTCTCAAATTCCCTTCTTTGTGCTAGAATGTCGCCCTTTTCCGGGGTATGCCCCCTAATATAGTGATTTTTAAGCAATTCCATGTCATACGAGCAAATAGACAATAAAAACGTCCTGTCGCAGGACCTGCTGCCAACACCTGAGCGGGTGAAGCAGGAAATCCCGCTGACTGAATCAGCGCAGAAGACCGTGCTGGCTGGTCGTGATGCAGTGTGTCGGATTCTGGATCATCAGGATCCACGTCTGTTTGTAGTAGTGGGACCGTGTTCTATTCACGATCCAAAAGCGGCCATGGAATATGCCGGTCGACTGAAAAAACTGGCTGATGAGCTGGACGATACCTTGCTGATCATTATGCGGGTGTACTTTGAAAAGCCGCGCACATCAGTGGGATGGAAAGGTTTGATCAATGATCCGGATATGGATGATTCATTCCATATCGAAAAAGGGTTGTCATTGGCACGTAACTTGTTGCGTGATGTTGCCGAGATGGGACTACCCGCAGCAACCGAAGCACTCGATCCCATCATGCCCCAGTACCTTGCTGATCTGATTACATGGACAGCCATTGGTGCACGCACCACAGAATCACAAACCCATCGTGAAATGGCCAGTGGTTTATCTGCACCGGTTGGTTTCAAAAATGGAACCGATGGCAGTCTCGAAGTGGCCGTTAATGCCATGCATTCTGTTTCCAGTCCGCATCACTTTTTGGGGATTACACAGGAAGGGAAATGTGCCGTATTTCGTACCAAAGGTAATGCCTATGGTCATGTTGTATTACGTGGCGGTGGTGGTAAATCAAACTATGATGCTGAAAGTATTGCACGCTGTGAAACTGCTTTATCAAAAGCAGGGTTGCCAGCGAATATTGTGATTGATTGTAATCATGGTAATTCCATGAAAGATCCATCAAGACAACCGGCAGTCATGGCTGATTGCACGCAACAGATTCTCAATGGTAATAAGTCCATTATGGGTTTCATGCTGGAAAGTCATTTGCATGCGGGTAGTCAACCTATTCCAGAGGACCATTCAAAACTCAAATACGGTGTATCGGTAACAGATGCATGTATGGACTGGGAAACAACAGAAAAGGCATTGCGTGAGTTGTATAACAAAGTGAAACCAGTTATTTCTGATCGTTTGTAAGTGGTCTGATAATTATTTACAAATCTTTTTTAAGCTTCTCGATTGCTTCATCAATATCCAGCCCCATACGTTCGTTACAGAATTCCAGTATAGCCACTGCTGTTTCCAGATCGGGAAGCTCACTTTTTATTTCAGTAACAGGAGTATCGGTTATTTTTATTATTGACTCAGTCTATTCCTGTACGGATGTTGTTTTTTCTGCACTGACTTCCTGTGCATATTCAATTGTGTTGCCGCTTTTTTCAATCGCTATAGCAAGTTGTTCACCCGCTACTGACATTATTTTTTCAAAATCATAATCAGGCACTACTCCAGTAGAAGCAACCCCCATACTGACAGTGAGCAGGTCAGATTTTTTTGGTGTACTGAATGCCTCTTCATGAATTTCAGTTTGGATACGGCTGGCTAAATTAGAAACTCCAGATGGATTGGAATTGACCAGGATCAGGGCAAATTTAGCAATCCCGATTCGTGCGGCAGTATCTTCTTTTCGCAAGTTGGATGAAAGGATACTTGCAATCGTTTTTGTGACCTTATTTGCTGCTTCCTGGCCATTCTTTATAAAAAATATGTCAAAGAGATCAACCTCAAGCAAAATGACAGACATGTTTGTGTTATGCCGTTTTGCAAATGCAATACATTCCTGACCTCTTTCAAAGAAGTGGCGTTTATTGGCCAACCCGGTTAATGGGTCAATCGTTGTATTTTCTTCCAGTGCAGATGTGGCTGCAGTCAGTTTGCGAGCAGTCTCATCATGTTGTACATGTGCTTTTGTTCGAGCCCTTAACATAACAGAGTCAAAAGGTTTGGTTACAAAATCAGAGGCACCACAATCAAATGCACGTGTTTTTTTCACCTCATCATCTTCGTCACCGGTAATAATGATGACAGGAATATTTTTTATTCTTTCATCATCAGAGCTACGTATTTTTTCCAGTAATCCAAAACCGTCAAGATTGGGCATGGTCAGATCAGAAATAACAACCTGAATGGAATCATCATTGATGAGCATTTCCCAGCCCTGTTCGCCATCATTGGCTTCCGTTAGTTGATAATCTTGTTGGAGGATTCTTTTGATGGCGACACGCATTAAACGTGAGTCATCAACGACCAGTACGTGGGCTTGTTGTTCTGTCGATGTTTCTTCCTGGATCATGACAGTTTTAAGTTTAGTAATTAATTAAAAATAAGCCTGATTATATTTATTGTTATCGGTCAGGTTGTGGATAGACTGAGAAATATATCAATAGTCAGACTACTGTTATGCGTATAGAACAGCAGTGCTTTATTGACGCAGGCTGACAGTGGTTGATGCCTGTGTATCTGAATATGCATCGGCCTTGTTGGCAGGTGTGTTTTCGTCAAACGCAACAGCTGAAAAAGCCAGTAAAATCATAAATACAACGGTTAGTCTTAACATTTCAAACTCTCTAAAATCAATGAGATAAACTATCTACCCAGATAGTCTGTAAGAAAACAGTGCTATCACTTTAATATCTCGACTTTTTTGTGTGATTCTTGAGCATTTACGCCACATAATGGTGTAAAAATAGCCAAAGATACGCTATTTTAATATAACTTATTGATATATAAAGATATGTTCTATAAAACAGAAAAGCTTAGATTTGAGTGTACTGGCTGTGGGGACTGCTGTCGGGGCAACTCCAGTCAGTACTATGTTTATGTCTCCCCCCAGGAAGCGGATAAGATCCGGGCCTTCCTCGGGATATCAGAGGCCTGGTTTCGGTGCCGCTATCTGGCTCGGCTGGATGCCATGACATTCGGTATTCGCATGATGCCAACGGGGCACTGCAGTTTTCTGGATAGTGCGGGCAAGTGCCGTATTTACTCAGTCAGGCCGATACAGTGCCGTACCTATCCCTGGTGGCCAGAGGTCGTAGAGACCCGGTCTGGCTGGCAATATGAGGCAAAGCGGTGTGAGGGGATTAATCGCGGGGCCATAGTGCCATTGAAAAAAATCAAGTCAGCCTTGAAGCGGTTATCAAAAAATTGATTTACCCTGATATAAAATATTGTTTTGGGTAATGCAAACCCTAGCTAATCCGTGGTTTAGTTAATAGAAAATATGCCGAAGCAGAACAGGTAAACCATTTTTATTTGCCATAATTTAATACGGATATGCCCGCAAAAAAATCACCAAAAAATGATATGACTTATGCGCAGAAATTATTGCTTGATTTGCGCAAGTCCTATATCAGCGATCTGCCCACGCAATTCGATGAGCTTGAGCAAATGGTGTTTTCCCTGAAAGAGCAGGATACTTTTTCTGACAATTTTCAGGAGTTGTTCCGGAAAGTACACAGTATGAAAGGCAGTGCCGGCACACATGGATTGAATATTATCACTCGTGTTTGTCATCAATTCGAAGATCAATTGTATATTGTTGATGGCACGTTTGAACGTTTGAATGACACGCTTTTTAACAACTGGCTCAAGTATGTTGATCTGTTGCGGTCAACACTGGCTCTGATTAATACTAACGATGACGAATTCAACAATATAGAAAGCGAACTAGATTCACTTCGGAGCAGTATCTATAGCGGTGAGCATAGTGTGCTGGTTGTTGAAGATTCAAGATCAACAGGGAAACTTTGTTACCAGGCGCTGGAAGATATGCCATTACGCATATCAGTGATTGATGATGGCTTTCAGGCACTGGAGCTTTTGTTACGAAGCCAGTTTGATTTACTCATTACCTCAATGGAAGTAAAAACACTCAATGGTATTGGTCTGATCGCAGCGATTAAAATGTCCAGTTCT
>DAOVJZ010000235.1 GCA_030632035.1 Granulosicoccaceae bacterium
AAAACATTAACATCCTCTATCCGCTTAACGCCTCGCGAACCCATATCAGCACTAAATTCTTCATCACGGTAAACGGTAAAACCTTCTTTTAAACTTAGCTGAAACCAGTCACGACAGGTCACACGATTTCCGGACCAGTTATGGAAATATTCATGGCCTATCACGCCTTCAATACCCTGATAATCCTGATCAGTTGCCGTATCTACAGACGCCAATACATATTTTGAGTTAAAAACATTAAGGCCCTTATTTTCCATCGCACCCATATTAAAATCATCAACCGCAACGATCATATAGAGATCCAGATCGTACTCTCGACCATAGGTTCTTTCATCCCAGTCCATTGAATTTTTCAATGAACGCATCGCATGGTCACATTTGCTAACGTTATGGTGCTGCACATAGATGTGTAAATCTATTTTCCGACCAGACTGAGTCGTAAAAGTATCTTTAATGCAGGCCAGATCACCAGCCACTAATGCAAATAAATAACAGGGTTTTGGAAATGGATCCTGCCATTTAACCCAGTGACGTCCATCTTCATAATCGCCTTGATCAACAAGATTGCCATTGGATAACATCACCGGATAATGTTTTTTCTCTGCAATAATTGTGGTGGTATATCGAGCCATGACATCAGGCCGATCTAGAAAATAAGTTATTTTTCTAAATTCTTCTGCCTCACACTGAGTGCAAAAATTACCCCCTGATGTATACAGCCCCCCCAGGGAAGTATTACCCTGTGGATTAATTTCAGTAATGACTTCCAACTTGAAATTATCTGGCAGGCTCGGAACTGTTAACGTCTCGGCTCCAATCTCGTATTCTTCGGCATCCAATATCCGGCCATTCAGGCTCAATGAGATTAATGTTAAATCTCGGCCATTCAACACTAGCGAACGATCAGAAGCATTGTCGTTTCGACGCATAGTCATGACTGAGGTAACTTTTGTTGCAGTTTCGTTAAGATCAAACAGCAACTCAACCGTATCGATCAAAAAATCAGGGGATCGATAATCTGCAAGGTAGATGGTCTTAGGCTGGTTTTTATTTTCTGCCATTTTATTGTCTCTATGTTTTCCAGTATCTAAATAGTCAGGCGTTATTGTAATGGTATCAACAATATTTGTGCATACAGAACTCCAGTATTATCCCTAAAACCCGTCAATTTTCACTACTTGCTGTAACGAAATACACCATACCGGGACTGTAATCAATACACGCTCTATAGTGGACATATGGAAAATTTATTACTTTTTATTCTTGCTCTGGGCAGCTTATTCCTGTTTTTTAAATGGCGAGTAGGTTTAGCGCAAAAAAATCTGGAAGGAAAAGACGCACCGGAGGCCATCAAATCTGATTCACAACACCCTGATGGTGCTTTATATTATTTTTACCACCCAAAGTGTGGGCCATGCCGGCAAATGGAACCTGTCATTGATCATTTAATGCAAAAATACCCGGATCGAGTCAAAAAATTTAATGTGGCTGAGCACCAGGAACTCACATTAGAGACCGGAATCAAGGCAACACCTACCACCGTATACATCAAAAACAATAAAATAACTAAGGCCATTATTGGGTCAAAGCCTGAAAAAACGCTTGAAGCTCTCTTGCTGCCTAATCATCCTTGACTCAAAAGACAATCGATACCAGCAATTATGTGCGCATAATTTTTAATGAGGAATGTGTAAGTAAGCGTTTTGCCACAGGGTGTAACAATCATGATGATATTCTGAATTACGCAGTCACCATGGTTAAACTACAAGCGGATCAACCGGCTAAGAGTGAAGCCGAAAAGAATAGAGGATGCTTACTTTCACACGACAAAAAGTCCCTTGCCCCAACTAAAAAAAGATACCATCAACACCATCACCAATGCCAACTGTGCCTCCGCCGCCCACTGGGTCCGGAAAATTTATATCTACACGATCAACAAGGCACAACACCTCAAAGGTTTGAAGCCCTTCCAGTAATCTTGTTCCTGGCACAAGCACAACACCCCATTTCAAACCCCCATCTACTGGGAAATGGGATTCCCACGTTAACTCATAGTACTCGACTAACGCATTAGCCTCCGCCAATAACACGGAATCATTAAATTCCACAATGATCCCGTTTTCAGTATAGATGCTAATTAATATATCGCCTGATGGTGGCCGACACAACTCCAGTAAATGCGCTAATGATAGATCCGGAACCGGTTCAGGCATGGGCTCCATACCCAATGATTCTCGCAGATGTGCTTCCGCAGCAGCAGCAGAAACCAATGACTGAGGACCACTATTATTACTTGCTGTTAATTCCGCCACTATTACCTGAACATTACCGCTAGCCCCAAACTCCGCAGTAGAAACTCCGAAATCGACGGTTTTACCCATGGCTTGCTGGCGAACAAAAGCACTAATGGTTATACCATTAGTGGGATCATTGTCTGTATCCAGAGTTTGAAGAAAGCGAGCAACGTTCAGTACATGGTCATCGCTTACGTCGGATGAGCCAGCCACAATATCAAGGGGGCTCATTACATCTGCCGGGATACCTTCACCTAGCATAATATCACCAATAAAAAATCTAATGGTTAAGGCCTGTTCAAACTGAAAGGAACCATCTGAAGAAGTTAAGCCAAGAATGTTGCCAGATTGATACCCGAGACCTTCCACCGCACTATCAATAAACTGCCCGGTACCTGTGTCGACAGTTGTCGGTGAACCACCTCCCTGATTTCCACAACCTGTTAATGCCAACATCAGCAATAACGATAGCTTTCCATGCATTTTCATCAAAACCCCTATTTTCATACGTCAATAAACAATAAGGGGAAACCTGCTGAATTGCAAAAATAGGTGTTAATCCGCCTTTAGATAAGAAAACCCTTCACTTTGCAGTTTGGCGATCTCGACC
>DAOVJZ010000033.1 GCA_030632035.1 Granulosicoccaceae bacterium
CACTTGGCGCTTGGGGACTGGGCTGGGAAGTCTGGCTCAATGGTATGGAAGTCACCCAGTTTACCTACTTCCAGCAAATTGGCGGTCTTGATTGCAAGCCGGTAACCGGGGAAATTACGTATGGACTCGAACGTATCGCTATGTATCTGCAAGGTGTGGAAAATGTTTTTGATCTAGTCTGGACTAACGGCCCATTAGGTAAGGTTTCTTATGGTGATGTATTCCATCAAAACGAAGTAGAACAATCTACTTACAATTTTGAAATTGCCAATGTAGATGAACTGTTCAAGAGCTTTGATTTATGTGAATCAGAATCCAGAAAACTGATCGAGGCCGGTTTGCCTTTACCCGCTTATGAGCAAGTCTTACAAGCATCACATGCATTTAATTTACTCGATGCACGGCATGCCATTTCTGTAACCGAACGCCAACGTTTTATTTTACGTGTGCGCGAACTGTCACGTGCCGTTGCTGAAACCTATTATAATGCACGTGAAACTCTCGGCTTCCCCATGTTAAAAGGATCACCATCATGAGTACGCGTGATCTGTTAATCGAGATTGGCACAGAAGAACTGCCGCCCAAATCATTATTAAAATTATCTACGGCCTTTATGAATGGTGTTAAAACCAGTATTGATAAAGCCGGCTTACATTACAAAGAAATAAAGCCCTTTGCTTCACCACGACGTCTTTCTATTTTTATTTCAGCGCTGGATGAAAAACAACCTGATAAAGAAGTAGAGCGCCGTGGTCCTGCGGTTAATGCTGCCTTTGGTGATGATGGTTGTGCGACACCTGCAGCCACAGGGTTTGCCAAATCCTGTGGTGTTGAAGTTGAAGCACTGGAAAAACAGGAAACAGATAAAGGCGCCTGGCTGGTATTTCGTAGTCATCAAAAAGGCCAGACAACGTCATCATTAATCCCTGACATGGTAACCAATGCGCTGGATAAATTGCCCATCCCGAAACGCATGCGTTGGGGAAATCTGGATGCACAGTTTGTACGCCCCGTGCATTGGCTCGTTTTACTGTTTGGTGATGAAGTTATTGACACTGAAATCCTAACTGTAAAAAGCGGACGCGAAACACGCGGGCATCGTTTTCATCATCCCGAATCTATTTTTATTACCTCGCCTGCTGAATATGAAGTCCTGCTTGAAAGTGAGGGTAAAGTAATTGCTGATTTTGCGCGTCGACGCAAAACCATTCATGCACAAATTGAAGCGGCGGCCAACAAAGCCGGTGGTAATGCAGTTATTGATGAAAACCTGTTAGATGAAGTCAATTCCATGATTGAATGGCCAGTTGCAGTATTGGGTAATTTTGATAAACGTTATCTGGATGTGCCATCTGAAGCATTGATTTCAACCATGAAAGCCAACCAGAAATATTTCCATCTGGTTGATAAGAAAAATAATCTGTTACCGTATTTTATTACGATCAGTAATGTAGACAGTAAAGATATTGATCGCATTAAAGAAGGTAACGAGCGTGTTATCCATCCACGTTTCGCCGATGCAGAATTCTTCTGGAATCAGGATCGCAAACACAGGCTGTCACAAAAAATTGATTCGCTTAAAACCGTCGTGTTCCAAAAGCAACTGGGCACACTGTATGACAAGAGCAAACGGGTTGTCACGGTTACTGCTGATATTGCCAAAAAACTGGGTGGTAATGAGCAACTGGGCGTGCGTGCTGCCGAGTTGTGCAAATGTGATCTAATGACCGAGATGGTCGGTGAATTCCCTGAATTACAGGGTGTTATGGGGCGCTATTATGCCACTCATGATGGTGAACAGACTGATGTCGCCATAGCGCTGGATGATTATTACAAACCCCGGTTTGCCGGTGACACATTACCAGACAATGTAATTTCTCAATCACTCGCCATAGCCGATCGACTTGATACACTGGTAGGCATTTTTGCAATAGGCAAACAACCAACCGGTGACAAGGATCCATTCGCATTACGCCGAGCCGCTTTGGGAATCTTGCGTACTATCGTGGAACAAAAACTCGATCTAAACCTGAATCAATTGGTTGAGCTGTCTGCCTCTACTTTTGATAAGTCTGTAAAAGCAGATAAAGTCATTAATGATGTGCTCTCCTTTATGAAGGATCGTCTCAAGGTTTATTACACGAGCGCTCAAACATCACCGGATGTATTTGAAGCCGTTATTTCCATTGGTGAAATGTGTCCGCTTGATATTGATAAACGTATTAAAGCCGTCAATGCATTCCGCAAGCTGGACGATGCTGAAAGTCTGGCCGCCGCAAATAAACGTATCGGGAATATTCTTAAAAAGATTGAAGGCAAACTACCAGAAGATATCGATATAAAATTATTCGAAATGCCTGAAGAAAATTCACTTTACGACACACTGGGTGGCCTGGATAACAAGGTTTCTCCTTTACTGAAAAAAGGCGAGTACGAAAATGTCCTTAAAAATCTGGCCGGACTAAGACAACCGGTAGATAACTATTTTGATAATGTCATGGTCATGGCTGATGATATGCAACAACGCAATAACCGAATTGCATTATTGAACAAGCTACACAAACTATTTCTGGAAGTTGCCGATATTTCGAAATTACAGGGTTAATACAATGAACACGGATTCCTACGAAGATATGTTAGCTATTGTGCAGGCCTTTCACGACAAACATGATTTCAAAAATACAGGCGGCGAAGATATGACCTACCGGGTCGCACTCATGGCCGAAGAGCTTGGCGAAGTTTCAGCCTGTGTCACCAAGGGTAAAGACAAGGAAATGTTGGCAGAAGAAGTGGCCGATCTGTTTATCCTTATCCTGGGCACGGCCATTTCAGCTGACTTTGATCTGAAAGATGCTTTCTGGAAAAAAATGGAAAAGCTGGATAAACGTAAATCCAGAATGGTAAACGGAAAAATCCGTGTTTCTGAATTCCGTGATTAGTTTTTTATGAAATTGATCATCCTCGACAGAGACGGTGTTATCAACGAAGACTCGGATGAGTATATAAAATCACCTGAAGAATTTATTCCTATTCCCGGTAGCCTGGAAGCCATTGCCCGATTAAATCATGCCGGTTATCGTGTTGCCATCATTTCCAATCAATCCGGTATTGCGCGCAAATACTTCAACACAGAAACATTGCAAAGCATTCATGAAAAACTGCGTGGTTTATTAGCCGATATTGGTGGACATATTGACACCATTCTTTATTGTCCACATGGACCAGATGATCAATGCAATTGCAGAAAACCAAAAACCGGTTTATTTGATGAATTAAAGAACCGCCTGCATATCCGTTTTGATAATACTATCGCCGTGGGTGATTCACTGCGTGATCTCCAGGCAGCCAAGGCCGTAGGCGCAAAACCTGTTCTGGTTAAAACAGGCAAAGGATTACGTACCCTGCAAAACGATCCTGTTCCAAAAAATATCCCTGTTTATGATAATCTTGCCAAAGTTGTTAATGACTTATTGGCCAAGAAATCAACCAATTAAATAAAATGATATTTTTTCGATCGTTATTGTTTTCTATAGGCAGTCTGATAGCAACGCTGATTATTGGCTCACTGGTTTTTTTAACCTTCCCCTTTCCCTATATTTTTCGTTTTCATTTTGTTCGTTCCTGGGCAATTTTCAACCTCTGGTGGTTGGATACAACATGTAACATAAAGTATGAAGTCATTGGTGCTGAAAATATTCCTGATAAAAATGCCATTGTTTTTTGTAAGCATCAGTCCACATTTGAAACCATTGTTTTACAAAAACTCATTATTCCACATACCTGGGTACTCAAGCGTGAATTGCTTTGGCTGCCTTTTTTTGGCTGGGGGCTAGCAGCACTGGAACCCGTTGCGATTGATCGATCCTCTGGACGAAAAGCGATTGAACAAATCAAACAACAAGGCATCGATCGTTTAAACAAAGGTCGCTGGATTGTTATATTTCCTGAAGGAACGCGGGTTCCTGCCGGGACAGAGAAACGTTTTGGTATCGGTGGTGCTATTCTCGCCGCTGAATCCGGTTATCCAGTTTTACCTATCGCCCATAATGCAGGGCGTTACTGGCCAAGAAAGGGTTTCTTTAAATTTCCCGGCACTATTCAAGTACATATCGGTCAAGTTATTGAAACTAAAGGAAAAACACCTGATGAAATCAACCAGCTTACCAAACAATGGATTGATAATAAGGTCAAGGAAATTGGTGGTTAATAATGGTGCAATTCTGGTTTTCAACTATGGTTAATTTTAGCCATTCAGGAACAGGTAACTAATAATGCTTCTTAGGAATATCGCAAAAACATTTCTCATTACTTTAATTATATTCTCTGTATCCGGTTGTATAGCTCTCAGGGAAGGTCGTGTTGTGCTGGCAGATGATGATAAATCTGTTTCTGTTGTATTTTCTGACAGAGACTGTGATCTCATCAACAACTATTATCACAATAAGAAAAAAAGAAAACGTATGCCGCCCGGACTTGCCAAACGTGATCGCTTGCCACCTGGTCTGGAAAAACAAGTGCGTAAACGTGGTCAATTACCGCCGGGATTACAAGGAAGGGATTTACCTTATCGCCTGGAAAGCCGTCTTTCAAATATACCCAACGGCTATGTACGTATTCAGGTCGGTGGTGATATTGTTCTAATGAACAAGAAAACCCGTGTCGTTATCGACATTATTAAAGATATTGCTCTCTAGTTTAAATATCCAGATTTGTTACTGATAATGCATTGGTTTCAATAAACGCACGTCGATCTTCAACCTGATCACCCATAAGCGTTGTAAAGATCTGATCAGTTGCAATAACATCTTCTATTCTAACTTGCATCAAGCGACGTGTTTCCTGATTCATGGTGGTTTCCCATAATTGATCAGGATTCATTTCACCCAGCCCTTTATAGCGCTGAATTTGTTGTCCGCGTTTTGCTTCTTCCATTAACCATTCAACAGTTTGTTTGAAACTATTTACATCATGACGTTTTTCACCACGTTGTACATAAGCACCTTCACCAATCAAACCATCAAGTTGTTGTCCCAATTCAATAAAACTGCGATATTCACCTGAAATAAAGAACTCGGTATCAATCAGGTATTCAGTATCAAGACTGTGGTTAGTGCTAATAACACGACCACGATAATTACCATGTTCAGGATCTTCTTCTACAGAAGCTGAATACTGGGAATTCTGTTCATCACTACCCAGTCTTTCTGATAAATTATTAAACCAGGTTGTTAATGCATTTTGATCACGAATCATTTCTTCTGTTACTGCTGGCATGTAAATCATTTTTTCCAACACTAATGAATCATAACGTTTGGAAAGTCGTACGATTGTCGACATCACTGTCATGTATTTATTAATTAGGCTTTCCAATGCTTCGCCACTTAATGCGGGTGCGCTACTATTAACATGTAACGCACTATTATCTAATGCCGCCTGAATCATGTATGCATTCAGTTCAGCATCATCTTTAACATATCTTTCTTGCTTACCGCGCTTCAATTTATAAAGCGGTGGTTGAGCAATATAAATATGTCCACGCTCTACCAACTCGGGCATTTGGCGATAAAAGAAAGTTAACAACAAAGTGCGAATGTGTGATCCGTCAACATCCGCATCTGTCATGATAATAATACGATGATAGCGTAACTTATCCGGATTATATTCCTCGCGGCCAATACCACAGCCCATGGCCGTAATGAGTGTGCCAATTTCAACGGAAGATAACATTTTATCGAAGCGCGCCTTTTCTACATTCAGGATTTTTCCCTTGAGCGGCAAAATGGCTTGTGCACGACGATCGCGACCTTGCTTGGCCGAACCACCCGCGGAATCACCCTCCACCAGGAATAATTCTGATAGTGCTGGATCTTTTTCCTGACAATCGGCCAACTTGCCTGGTAACCCGGCAATATCCAACGCACCTTTACGACGCGTCATTTCGCGTGCCTTTCTTGCCGCCTCACGCGCACGTGCAGCATCAACGATCTTCAACACAACGACTTTGGCTTCAGACGGGTTCTCCATAAAGAAGTCTTGAAGCTTTTCGGACACAAGGGATTCAACAACGCCCTTTACTTCAGATGAGACCAGCTTATCTTTGGTCTGGGATGAAAACTTGGGATCAGGTACCTTCACTGAAAGAACAGCCGTCAGGCCTTCACGCGCATCATCACCGCTCATGGAAACCTTGGTGTTCTTTGCCGCGCCCTCTCTTTCAATATATTGATTAATCGTTCGGGTAAGTGCACCACGGAAGCCCGCTAAATGAGAGCCCCCATCCTTCTGGGGAATATTATTGGTAAAACAGAAAATATTTTCCTGATAAGCCTCGTTCCACTGCAAGGCAACATCAACCTGTATACCATCCTTTAACCCACTGAAATAAAAGACTTTTTCATGGATTGGCACCTTGTTTTTATTCAGGTGCTCAACAAAGGATTGGATACCACCTTTATATTCAAAGATATCCTGTTTATCACTGCGCTCATCATTTAGAACAATCTTTACCCCTGAATTCAGGAAAGACAGCTCGCGTAAGCGCTTAGCCAAAATATCGTAATGAAATTCAATATTGGTGAAGATTTTTTCACTTGGCCAAAATCTCAGTTCTGTGCCTGTTTGATCGGTATCGCCAATCGCCTCTAATGGGGCCTTTGGCTCACCCATCTGATATTCCTGTTGATGGACTTTGTTCTCTCTACGAATAGTGAGTCTGAGCTTCTCAGACAAGGCATTTACTACGGAAACACCAACACCATGTAACCCGCCGGAAACCTTATAGGAATTATCATCAAATTTACCACCTGCATGCAGAACCGTCAGAATAACCTCAGCGGCAGAACGACCCTCTTCCTCATGAATATCAACCGGGATACCTCGACCATCATCTGTGACACTGACAGAGTTATCAGTATGGATAGTGACCTCGATTGAAGAACAATGCCCAGCCAGTGTTTCATCAATGGCATTATCCACCACTTCGAACACCATATGGTGTAGACCAGTACCATCATCCGTATCCCCAATATACATTCCCGGACGCTTGCGAACCGCATCCAGTCCCTTGAGAACCTTAATGTTGGAAGAATCGTATTTTGCCTGTTCAGACATGCAGTTATACCTGTTTTAATGGACGTTTTATTATACCACTTCTTGAATGTTTCCGTGTTCCACGTGGAACATTTTTTTCTCTGGCCAATAGCTGGTTTCCAGTAAATTCGCGTCTGTTGTGGTAATAAATATCTGGGACTCTGTGTTCGACAATAATTGCAAAACACGGCTCCGGTGTTCCTCGTCCAACTCAGACTGTAAGTCATCAATCAGAACCAGACAGCTTTGATTACGGGTATCGAACAATGAAGCCTGAGCAAGCTTGAGCGCATAGACAACCAGCTTTTGTTGGCCCCTGGAAAGCCGCTGATCAACCGAAACACCCTCATATTCAATAACTAAATCAGCCCTATGAGGACCTCTTCCGGTATAGCCTGCTTGTTTATCTCTCTCAAGAGATGTTTTTAACTGATTAATCAATGGGTTATCCTTAGCCCAACCCCTTCTATATGATATCTTAAGCCCCTCTAAATCAGTTAGTTGAGCTAAATTATCCAAAAAACGAGGTTTCAAACTAGCCAGATACTCTCGACGGAAGTTATCTATCTGTTCAGCGGTCTCGCAAAATTCATTATCCCAAGAGGAAACAATTCGTGGATTGGTTCTGAGCGCACTGTTCCGCTGGCGTAAGGCTCGCCGATAACGTTTCCATACCTCAAAATAGTTATGTTCCACGTGGAACACACCCCAATCCAGAAACTTCCGACGTAAACTTGGGCCTGAATCCAGCAAGGAATGGCTTTCCGGGCCAAGTATTTGAATTGGGAGAATTTTTGCGATTTCAGATACCCGCCTTATTTTTTCCCCTTTTAGCTTTAATTCTGTATTTTTCAGTGATTTTTCAAAACCGATAGCCGTAATATTCTCACTTTGTTCAGATTTCAGTTTTCCATGGAGTGTGGTTTTTTGTTGCTCCATCTGGATATAACTTCCCGCACGGTGGCTACGGAAAGAGCGCGCAAGTCCCAACAGATAGATGCCTTCTAGAAGACTGGTCTTCCCGCTCGCATTTTTACCGAATATGATATTTAGCCTTGGAGCTGGCTCAATTTTGGTGTGATTGATATTCCGGAGGTTATGGATTTCCAGAAAAGACAGGCTCATCTATTTGCCTATAGTCGCATTGGCATTACGACATATTTACAGTCTTCGTTTCCAGGAGATTGAATCAAACAGCTACTGCTGGAATCAAGAAGTGTTATTTGAACCTTATCATCTGGAATAACTGTAAGAACATCAATGAAGTAGGTAACATTGAAGCCTACTTCCAAATCCCCGCCCGAATAATCAATAGAGATCTCTTCTTCCGCTTCTTCCTGATCTGGGTTGTGTGCTTGCACGCGAAGTAAGCCATCACTAACCGAAAATCTTACGCCACGGTACTTTTCATTGGAAAGAATTGATACACGAGTCAGTGATTGTTTCAGTAATTCTTTATCTGCAATAACGACCTTGTTACCGCCTTGCGGAACAACACGCTCATATTCGGGGAAACGCCCATCGATTAATTTTGAAGTAAATGTCGTTTCATTGAAAACAACTTGGATATGATTGGTACCAACATCAACCCTTATTTCATCATCTGTTGTTTCGAGTAATCTTGCCAGTTCGGTAATCCCCTTACGTGGCACAATAACTTGTCTTACTTCAGGTGTGTTGATTTGAACATCACTGTCGCACATCGCTAATCGATGACCGTCAGTTGCAACACAACGTAAACCTTTTTGCGATAACTCCAGCATTAAACCATTCAAGTAATAACGAACATCTTGTTGCGCCATTGCAAACTGGGTACTTTCGATCAGCTTACGAAAAATATTTTGTGAAATATTAAAACTAACCCCCTGTTCAACAGCATCAACTGAAGGGAATTCACTTGGTTCTAACGTTGTTAATGAAAAACGACTTTTACCAGATTTAAGTGTTATTTTTGATGCATCTTGAGAAACATCTATCAATGCACCTTCTGGTAAGGTTCTACATATATCAAGAAATTTTCTTGCTGAAAAAGTTGTTTCTCCTGGATCTGTTCCTTTCACAGAAACAGATGTATGCATTTCAACTTCAAGATCTGTTGCTGTTAATAATAATTTATCTTTTTCAACCTTAACTAATAAATTTGAAAGAATAGGTAATGTTTGTCTTTTCTCTACAACACTACATAGTGATTGAAGAGGTTTTAAAAGCAGATCTCTTTCTATAGAAAATTTCATAATAGTTATAATATTTAATTAAGTAATTTATTTATATGTTTATTGTTATAGTTATTAAGCCTGTTAGTAACTGAATAACTTTTGTTTTAATAATGAATTTAATGACTTGTTAAAAAATGTTCTGTTTACTTTCTTGTCTACTTCCTGTGATTTTCCGCTTAATGAAATGTGGATAACTTCATTATCATATTCTATCCACAGTATTTTCACACTATGTTGATAGTGTTCTCAACAGGTTTTTATAATCTTCCCCAACGCGGGAATCTTCTGTGCGCAAGTTATTAATTCGTTTGCATGCATGAAGTACAGTTGTATGGTCACGACCACCGAAAGCGTCCCCGATTTCCGGTAAACTGTGACTGGTTAATTCTTTCGATAAAGTCATAGCAACTTGTCGTGGTCTGGTTACAGAACGACTTCGGCTGGGTGAGTGTAAATCAGAAACCCGAATCTTGTAATATCCGGCAACGGTCTTCTGGATATTTTCAATAGTGACCAGCTTATCTTGTAATGCGAGTAAATCACGTAATGCATTTTTGGCAAAATCAATACTGATAACCTTTTCACCGGTAAAACTTGCGTTGGCAGCAATCCGGCGTAACGCGCCTTCCAGCTCACGTACATTAGAGCGAATTCGTTGACCAATAAAAAACGCAACATCTGAATCGAGGCCAATACCCATTTGATCAGATTTTTGCATCAAGATGGCGACCCGTGTCTCCAGTTCTGGTGGCTCAATAGAAACAGTTAATCCCCAGCCAAGACGCGACTTAAGTCTTTCTTCGAGACCATTGACCTCTTTTGGATAACGATCACAAGTCAAAATAATTTGTTTCTGTCCTTCCAGTAAGGTATTGAAAGTATGGAAGAATTCTTCTTGAGAGCGTTCTTTATTGGCAAAAAACTGGATATCATCAATAAGGAGCGCATCGACTGTTCGATAATAGCGTTTGAAATTATCAATGGCATTATGCTGGAGCGCCTTGACCATATCCGCCACGAACCGTTCGGAATGCAAATAGACAATATGGGAATCCGGCTTATTAATAAGCATGGCATTCCCTACCGCCTGCATTAAATGGGTTTTACCCAAACCGACCCCGCCATAGATAAATAACGGGTTATAGGCATCACCAGGATTCTCGGCTACTTGCTGGGCTGCTGCTTTGGCCAGCTGATTTGACTTACCTTCTACAAACTCTTGAAAAGTAAAGGATTTGTTGAGGTTGCTCTCTGGTTGAGGTGTGTTTCTTGGCCTTACCCGGGTGGTAAATGCCTTATTAATCGTTTTTTCAGGCTCAGTTTTGTGCTGAAAAGCAGGCTCCTTGTTCGCGACCTCAAGCGTGATCTTCACCGGATCAGAATCTTTGAGTACGTGGGCGATTTCCTGGATACGGACTAGAAAACGGTCATTGACC
>DAOVJZ010000005.1 GCA_030632035.1 Granulosicoccaceae bacterium
CCGTATATTTTGCCGGGCTTGAGCCTGTGGATACTGCAAACGGAATTGTAAAATATAATGTGGATATCAGTTTTGGTGACTTTGGTGAAATATTACGTGCAGGTCAAAAGGCAAAGGTAATATTCCCATAATGAGATGCGAACGCTGTCTTGTTTCGGGAATAGTGCAAGGTGTATTTTTTCGTGCATCCACCCAAATCAAGGCAGATGATCTGGGTATTACCGGTTATGCACGGAACTTGTCAGATGGTCGCGTAGAAGTATTGGCTTGTGGTGATGAAGAAAGGGTAAAGGAGCTGAAAGACTGGTTATGGGAAGGGCCGGCTCATGCCAAAGCAGATAGTGTTGAGTGTGAAGTTGTTAATGTAGAGCGTCCAAAAAAATTTTTAGCCAGTTAGAACAATCAAGCAAGTTTCTCCTGAATATCGTCACCTAACCCCCAACGGGATTCTTTTAACCATTTTTCCAGTTTATCAGCAGGCATGGGTTTGGCCATATAAAAGCCTTGGGCAATATCACACCCCAGTGTAGTCAATGCATCCCAGACCTCTTCATTTTCTACACCTTCAGCAACAATCTTGTGTTTCATGCTATGAGCAAGCTGGATAATGGATAGTACAATTGTGGCATCATCAGAGTCATTTAACATATCCATTACAAAGGATTTGTCTATCTTGATTTCATTAGTTGGCATGTGTTTGAGATAGGCAAGTGAAGTATAGCCGGTACCAAAATCATCCAGTGACAATTGAACGCCCAGAGCAGAAAGCTGTTTTAAAATTTCCATTGCGCGAGCAGGATCATTCATGACAGCCGTTTCGGTAATCTCCAGTGTCAGGTATTCGGGCGGTAGGTTTTCATTTCTTAGTGCATCGGAAATACGGGCAGGAAGTTGTGAATCCTGTAACAGATTGGTTGAAAGGTTGATCGATATGGTTAGTGGAATACCGGCACGATGCCATTGCTTGCATTGGTTAAGCCCGACATACAGCACCCATAATGTAATGGGTTTAATCATACCAATTTGTTCAGCTATGGTAATAAAAATATCTGGAGGAATCATGCCTTGCTCAGGGTGATGCCAGCGGCATAATGCTTCTACCCCGATGGTTCTTCCAGTTGTCATATTGATTTTAGGCTGATAAAACAGTTCTAGCTGATTATTTTCGATAGCGTGACGCAGATCGGTCATGAGTGTCAGGTGATCCAGACTGTGTGGATCTTTTTCCGGATCATAGATACCAAAGCCCCCGCCAGATTCCTTAGCTTGATACATGGCAATATCAGCATGTCGGGTTAGTGTTATGGCCGTTTCCCCATGTTCAGGTGCAATTGCTGCACCGATACTGCCTTTAGCTTCCAGTGAAAAGCCCTCAATGGCAATGGGCATATCTACAATGGATAGAACTTTATTGATTAGTTGCATGGCTTGATAGTTGTTGGTTATGAAAAATGCAAAGGCAAATTCATCACCACCAAGACGCGCAACCACTTCAGCATCAGTAAAATGTTCTTTTAGTCGTTCAGCAAGTTGTTGTAATAAAAGATCACCAATTTTATGTCCGAGTGTGTCATTAATGACTTTGAAATGATCCAGATCCATTAACATCAATAACAGTTTTTTATTATTATTGGTTGTTTTGATTATATTATCGACTGTCGATTGTAAAAGTGCTCGATTGCCCAGCCCTGTTAGCTGATCATGGGTTGCCTGATATTCAAGTTCGTTTCTTTGTTTATTCAGGCGTTGACTGATTGCAGAAGATAAAATCAGAGAGATCCAGCTTGCCACCCACAGGATAACCATGCCCGCTGCGAGCATGCGTGTAGCCAATGTTATTGTAGAATTATAAACTTCATTGTCTGCATCAGCACAGACATACGCTAGTTTATAAGGAGTTCCTTCTATAGGATTTATAGACCAGATATAGGTTTGATTATTTATTTTTTGTTGCTGGACATGATTTAAATAAATAGGGCTATTCTTAATATATGAAATCCAGGATGAGATATCGGGTCTACTGCTAATAGTTTCAGGATGAATAATATTATTCTTTTCATTAAGTAATAAAAAAACGTCACCATCATCTTTATTTTTAGGATTACCGACGTGTTCTTTAATATGTTCCAGAGAGGGGTTATCTTTATATTCTCTTGTAATCAATACAGTTTTTTCATAGGTAACTTCTTCCGCAAATTCCATTTCCATATCTATGTACATTTGTTTGGCAATTTGATGAGAAAAGAAACCGAATATCAGCATCACAATCAGAACGATCGTGATGTGTGATACTAATAACCTTTTTTTGATATTCACAATATATTCTGTTGTTAGTTATATCTATCAGATTTACATATCAAGTACAGGTATTGCTGGTCTCTTTTGAAGAGTTTTTACATGTGTTAAGTCCAATTACCTCATAAAGCGGGCAGTTGCCAACCAGTGCAGTGAGCAACATTATGCTACCAAATACACCCAGAATGATTTCAGCCACTTTATCAGTGACAATAGTGTGTTCAATGAACCCAAAGTAGCCCATGATACAGAAAACACCTATACGAAAAATACGATCAAGCATCCCGATGTTTTGTTTGATTTTCATTTGTTCCCTCACTGTTTTTTATCAACTTGATTACCTGGATTCCATGCAGACATCCAGCAACTGTTTTACGCGTGTATTACCTGCTTGTATCGGTTAATTGACCAATAAAATTAGGGTTTTTAAGCAAGAGAGAGCTAGAGAGGTATCAGGAGGTATAAGTATTTTTTACAATAAAACCAATAGCTTAATTGATATTCTATTGTCTAAACCAGCGTGAGGCTAATAGTTTATAAACCTTGTCAGGATAGCGACGGCTGTTGCCGCTGCCATTATAGCGAGCCAGCGCCCGGGTTATATCACCTTTGGATTTGTCCATGTAGTAACGCAGAATGGTGCAACCCATACGCAGGTTGGTGTGGATATCAAACAAATTATCATCTGGATGTCCTATCTCCTTTAGCCAGAACGGCATGACTTGCATGAGTCCTTGAGCACCAGCAGTAGAGATAGCCCAGCGATCAAAATAACTTTCTACCTGAATCACTGCCAGCACCAGCTCCGGTGGTAATTTGGCACGCATTGCTTCGTAGTGAATATTTTTCAATAAAAATAAACGTTGTTCCGGATCCTTCACAATATTGGCAAGACGTTGCGACATGTCGGTTAACCACACCTCGGCATCAAATCGATCCTGAAAACTGTCACTTTCATTTGCAGCCTTGATTAACAAGGTGCGTAATTCGGGATCGGGGGATTTATTTTTTGCATAGAGAGGCGACGACATAGTCAATGTCATGGCGAGCAGGGTGATCGAAATAATCTTTTGCATAGCAATGAAATTCTAGCAGGGATTTTTGCTATTTAACCGCCAAGATGCCAAGAATTTCAAGATGATGGTAATGTAGGTTGGGCTGAGGGACGAAGCCCAACATTCAGGTTGGCATGTTTTTTATTAATTAACTTGGCATCTTGGCGGTTAAAAATTGGTTTTGTTTTTCAAAAACTCAACAATATTATCCAGAGTGACATCCTGATTATCAGCATCACTTCTTCCCTTGTATTCGATCATGCCTTTATCAAGTCCACGTTCACCAATAACAATACGGTGCGGAATACCGATAAGTTCCATATCGGCGAACATGACGCCAGCGCGTTCTTTGCGGTCGTCGAACAGAACCTCTATGCCTGCATCGGTGAATTGTTCGTAGAGCTTTTCACAGGCTTCACGCGTACGTTGTGATTTGTGCATATTCATAGGAATCATGGCAACAGTAAATGGTGCGATGGCATTCGGCCAAACAATGCCTTTGTCATCGTTGTTTTGTTCAATCGCAGATGCAACAATACGCGATACGCCAATCCCATAACAGCCCATGGTCATGATGACATTTTTACCGTTTTCATCCAGTACACCCGCATTCATGGCCTGACTGTATTTGTCACCCAACTGGAAGATATGACCGACTTCAATACCACGCTTAATAGAAAGCGTGCCTTTACCATCGGGTGAGGGGTCGCCTTCAAGCACATTACGAATATCGGCAACCTTTGGTGCTGATAGATCGCGTTCCCAGTTGACGCCAGTCAGATGTTTGCCATTTTTATTGGCACCGCAGATAAAGTCAGCCAGATGGGCGGCAGCATGATCGACGATAACCGGAATACTTAAACCAACCGGGCCGATGGAGCCAGTATTACAGGCGATCACATTTTTGATTTGTTCATCGGAAGCAAAAGTAAATGGTGAGGCAATGCCATCTAGTTTACCGGCCTTGATGGCATTGAGTTCATGGTCACCACGTACTACCAGTGCCATCAATGAATTATCAACTCCGTTCACAATGAGTGTTTTGACACATTGTGCAGGTGTGGTTTTTAAGAATGCACTGACTTCATCAATGGTATGTTGTTTTGGCGTATCAACTGTTTGCATGTCTTGTGACGCAGCAGGACGATCACCTTGTGGTGGCAGTGCTTCAGCCATTTCAATATTGGCGGCATAATTACTTTGATCGCTGAATGCAATGGCATCTTCACCGGAATCAGCCAGCACATGAAACTCGTGTGAAAGGTTGCCGCCAATAGAACCACTGTCTGCTTGTACCGGACGAAATTCTAACCCCAGTCTTTCAAAGATACGGCAATAGGTTTTATGCATGACTTCGTAGGTTTCATTTAACGAATCATGATTGGCATGAAATGAATAAGCGTCTTTCATTAAAAACTCACGCGCACGCATAATGCCGAAGCGTGGGCGGATTTCGTCACGGAATTTGGTTTGTATTTGATAAAAGGTGGCAGGCAGTTGTTTGTAACTGCGGATTTCACCGCGTATCAGATCTGTAATAACTTCTTCATGTGTCGGACCAAAACAGAACTCACGATTATGGCGATCATTCATACGCAACAATTCAGGGCCGTATTGTTCCCAACGACCGGATTCTTCCCATAGCTCGGCTGGTTGCACGGCGGGCATCAATACTTCCTGAGCACCGGCGTGATCCATTTCTTCACGTACGATTTTTTCGACTTTACGTAAAACGCGTAGTCCCAGAGGAAGCCAGGAATAGAGGCCAGCGGCGAGTTTGCGGATCATGCCCGCTCTGAGCATGAGTTTGTGGCTGAGTACTTCTGCATCGGCCGGGGTTTCCTTGACGGTGGCAAGGAGGAATTTTGATACGCGCATGAGTCTGTCTTTAATTTTTGTTTTGATGAAAACAGGGATTTTAGCGGGCGAGTAGGGGGCAGGTACAGCCCTGATACTGCAATAGCGTTTATTTTTTCTGTTTTTGTTCTGTTATGGACGGCATGACGTTGGCATCGTGATGATATTTGAGTTTTTTGTACGAAATATCGTCAGCGGGTGGTTTGTCGGTGATTTGCCAGTTGCCATCGGCATCCTGCCACTTGTAAACCTCGGTGCTGTTTTCAATTAGACCGGTCTGCTGAGGGAGATCCCTGGCTTTGGATAGCAGTTCCGGGTGCTGGTAGAGGTAATAACCGGCACCGATCAGGCAAATAATGAGCAGAATCTTGAACATAACGGGAACAGTATAGATGGCTCCAAAGACCGCTGAAATGGATTAATTTTTGTGAACAGTGTCACAAAAATGCTAAGTGCATGAAAGTTAAGGAGTCACTTTAAAAATGGAAAGTTGTTTTAAATCATTAAGTTACATCGGAAACACAAGAAGTTACCTACCTATTATTAAGGTGGGTTCTATAAAGTAAGTCACTGATTTCCCGATATATACGGTAGAGACAACGGTTTTTTGCGAGGTTGAAGTTATGCCGTTTCGAATTGCCTTAAGTGGTATTAATAGTTTTTCATCCAGCCTGCGTTCCACGAGCAATAACATTGCCAATGCCGGAACGACGGGCTTCAAGCGATCCAGAACCGAGTTTGCTGACGTCTATGCCTCGTCCACGGGTGGTGGTACCAAAGTGGCGGCGGTCGAAAATCAGTTTACCCAAGGTAATTTGGTATTCACCGGTAACACACTGGACATGGCCATTAACGGGCAGGGCTTTTTCCGTCTGGAAGATAATGGCACTACCCTCTTTTCGCGTGCTGGTAATTTTCATCAGGATCGTGATGGCTACATCGTCAATCAACAGAACCAGCGTTTAACCGGATTTCAGGCCGATGCCAGTGGCAATATCACTGGCTCATTGGGGGCACTGCAATTAGATGCCAGCGGTATCCAGCCGGGCGCAACAACCCGTATTAGCATGGGACTTAATCTGGATGCATCGGGTGAGGTGCCAGTAGCGCCTTTCGATCCCGATAACGCAGATAGCTACAACCATTCCACTACTGTGACTGTGTACGATAGTCAGGGCTCTGAACAGAACCTGAGTTTGTATTTCCAGAAGACAGCGGATAATGAATTTGATGTTTATGGTTACTCAGATGGTAATCAGGTTTTGTCTGCCAGCAGTATTCAATTTAACACTAGTGGGGAAATTTCTTCACCAGTATCCCCCGCTGAAATCAGCATACCGGCGTTTAATCCAGGTGGTGGTGCGGCTGATTTGAATATTACTCTGGATGTGGCAGATGTCACCCAGTACGGCAGTGACTTCAGTGTGAATTCGATCACACAAGATGGTTTTGGTACGGGCCAGCCATCCAGCTATGACATTAGTGATACTGGTGTTGTTAGTGCCCGTTTCACCAATGGTCAGTCCCGTGTGTTGGGGCAAGTGGCTCTAGCCAACTTTACCAACCCACAGGGATTATCCCAGTTAGGTGACACGAGCTTTGCAGATAACTATGAATCAGGTGCGCCCTTGATCAGTACGCCGGGTAGCGGCAGTCTGGGGCTGGTACAGTCCGGTGCACTGGAATCATCAAATACCAATCTGGCAGAAAGCCTGATTAGTTTGAAAATGAACGCGTATCAATTACAGGCTCAGGTCAAGGTTATTGAAACAGCGGATCAAATTATAGGTTCACTTTTCGATGCAACGGCGTAGAATTTAGATTATCCCTCCATGGAGGTGGGTGATTAATGCTGGAGATTACGGCAACAAATCATTCTCTCGTATCTGGTTACGGGTTGTCTGTAAACGACAAACAAACACCGGAGCAAACTCCCCTTGTGCGTCCCGCCGAGGAATCAGACAAAATCAACGGCAATAAAAAACGTGCCGACACACAACAAGATGTAAGTTCCCCTGCCAACGAAAAAGAATCAGACAAAACTTCTCAGTTAGAGAAAAAAGATTCTGCTGGCAATCCTGAATTAACATCTGCAGAAAATCGTCAGATACAAAAACTGATTACACGTGACAGGCAAGTGCGTACCCATGAACAGGCACATTTGTCAGCCGCAGGTGGTCTGGCCAAGGGGGCTGCTAATTTTCAATATGCAAAAGGACCTGATGGTAAAATGTATGCCACTGGTGGTGATGTATCGATAGATAGCTCCAGAGTAGCAGGAGATCCTGAAGCAACATTACGCAAGGCAAGCAAGATTCGAGCTGCCGCACTGGCACCCGCACAACCCTCTGCACAGGATGTGGCTGTGGCGGGCAAGGCAGGAAGTATGGCAGCCGAGGCCAGAGCAGAAATCAGTGCTGAGGCATTAAAAGTACTTGCCGAGAAGACCAGTCAAAACAATAATAAAGGGGAGGCAGCAGTAAAGGCCTACCAGGAAAATACCGAAGAAGGACAAGAACGACCAGAATTGGCTTTGTATGCCTGAAAAAAAGGACAACGTGTGAACGTAAAAATTGAAGATATACTTAAACGCAAGGGAAATAATATTCTAACAGTGACGCGTAATGTGTCGATTGATGAAGCCGTGCATACCATGGCCAGCAACAAGATTGGTGCACTGGTAGTTGAAGATGACGGTATGCTGGAAGGTATTATTACCGAGCGTGATGTGCTCCATGCATTGGATGAACGTGGCTTCAATACTGTTTCCAAACTCAAAGTAGAAGATTTAATGACAGCCGATGTGCATACCGGCGCACCGGATGATGACATCGTGTATGTGATGACGACTATGTCAAAACATCATTTCAGGCATATGCCGGTCGTGGACAATGGCAAACTGGTTGGGCTGGTATCAAGCAAGGATGTGGTGAAGGCAGCATTAGCGGCTGAGAGTATGGAGAACAGGATTCTCAAGCATTACATCAAGAATTGGCCAGAGGACAATGAAGAGTAAAGTTTTTAAATAGGAAGAAACATGGCTGAAGCCAGTGTCTGTACAACCCGTTTGATATTACGGTTGGTTTGTTCGGCAATAATTAGCGCTATGGTGTCTTGCTGGGAGATAAGTTTTCCGAACAGACGTTCAAAGCTCAGGTTTTTCACTTTACCTTTCATACTATTGCTTAACAAAAAAAGATTGCCATTATTATCACGTGCATTATTAAGTCGCCAGGCAGCAATTTCAATATTGCGCGCGCAGTTATAGAGCTTTTGCGGGTTCAGCTCATCAAACATAAAAAGTTCTTCCTTGTGGTTATAGGAAGCCATTACCATGATTTTCAATCCTTTAACAAAGGCTTTTACACGATCCCCGGTATATGATTTATCGAATGCACGTTGGAAATAAACAACACCATCATCAGTCCCGGTAAAATTTTTTTCATAGATAAAAATATTCTGGATCGCATTTTCGATAGAAGAATAGGAGCTCTTTGATAATTCTTTTGGATTACGTAAGTAGAGTTTTTTTGTCAGGAGCTTCAGTTGTTTTAGTGCAGTATTGAGGTGAATATCACTTACTGTATCAATGTCTGATTTTGCCAGATAGAAAATTGAAGTGGTGTTTTTTTTCGATGAAGGTTGATTGGCGCATGAGACCAATACAGTGGCAAAAACAACAAAAAGCAGGTTGTTAAATACTGGTTTCATTTCAAAAAGACCATACCCCGATTGTCTGAATCCTGGTGCATATAATATTTAATAAATCAAGTCTCGATCTTTAGTCAGAATATATTATAGTTGAAATTGGATTGCATAAAAATGATTTAAACAAGAGAGTATTAATGAGTCATACGATTCACAAACGTAAATTACACAGATTAATTAATCTGTATGAGTACAATTATCGTCGCTTGAATGCGCTTGTTCCTGCGCTACACGATGCTGACGGAGTACTCATGTTGCGTGATGATAATCATGTGCGTTTTTCATTACATATTATCGAGCAGTGCAAATACACTACGATGCTCTCCCTTAAGCATTATTTTGATAATAATGAACATGTTGTGGACATGGAGTTGAATATTCGTGTTTCGCATGATGCGGCAGTGGCTGAGGTGGTTTCCTATCAGCATCATGGTCGCCTGGAACCTGCATATGAATATCCGAATAAGAAGATGTACCACAAAGATGAGAAATATCAGCATAATTGCCTGCTGGCAGATTGGCTAAGTTTATGCGCCGATCAGCAATATATCCTTATCAAGGCAGATAGTCCGTTAGTCTAGGGTTTTTAACCTACTGCTTTCCATATAAAAATACCTGCCTGTATGACTTTTTAAAGTCAGCCTTGCTTCTTGTCGATAACATTAACAAGAGGGCATAACCCCGCATATAGACGTAAGCGGGAAAATTCAGGAACAAAAGGCAGGACGATGAAAAAAACAAACAAGGAAAAGATGAAAACATTACGTTTGGTGGAGGCATCAGACGATGTTACTTTGGAGTCAGGTAATCAGAAGAAGACTTACGATGATATCGAGCAAAGAATTTCCAGGCTTATTGAGAGATGGGAAGATCAGGACTGGAAAGATGAACAGAATTCAACGGATGAATTTGATGAAAGCGTCCATTATGATTGGGGTAACAATACCCGCCATTAGTTTTTAAAATTAATCAGTTTAGCTTGTGAGCGTTTGTTGTTATGCGATGCCAGGCGAGCGATCAATTTATCCAGTCCACCACGTCTTATTTCAGAAGAAAAATTGTTTCTGTATGTGATTACCAGACTGATGCCGGCTACGGTGACATCATATATTTTCCAGTTATCTTTTTTTAAGTGTAAGCGGTAATTAATGGGTACTGGTTTACCCGTAGTGCTGTTGATTTCGGTTCTGACGGTAATATCATCAACGGTACTACTATCTGTGGTCATAGGTAAATAATTTACCTTGCGGCTCAGGGCGGCATCAATATTTTCAGAGAGTGCCGTGGTATAGGTGTTCATTAGCATGGTAATGAACAATTTCTGAAATTCTTCTTTTTGTTCACTGGAAGCGCGGCGCCAGTGTTTGCCGAGCACCAGACGTGATACCTTTGTAAGGTCCAGATGCGGGATTAACAGTTTTTGTGCGAGTCCCTGAATAATTTGGGGAGAGAGAGTTTTGGCTTCGCGCTCAGCCTGTAATTCCTTGATCAGTGCTGATGTAGCAGACTCGATAATATCTCTGGGTTTTTCCGGTGCGGCCTGCACAACGGAAACCAGAAAGTATGTCATTAAAATGAAAGAAATTGCCTTAGTTATTATTTGCTTCAACACAATTTATATCCTTTATAACTTCTTGTATGCAGATAATAAGGGAATTCATACATAACTCAAGCTATTCATAAAATCATGTGATTAGCCTCATTGGGTTAATCTATAGGTATTTAGTCATAATTCAACCCATTAGATGCACAAGATTCAATAATGGTTCAATCTGGTTCTAGTCTTTCCACCAGAGCGAGATTCCGGGTATATAGGTAATCAGCATTAGCCAGATGAGCATAATCATCAGGAAGGGTATAGCGGCTCTGAAGAGCTCCATAATGGGCTTACCAAAGCGCTGGCTGGCGATAAATAGGTTCAAGCCCACTGGGGGAGTGATATAACCAATTTCCAGATTGGCTAGAAAAATGATTCCCAGATGAACGGGGTCAATACCATAGCGATTGGCCAGTGGCAGTAGCAAGGGCACAATCACCACAATAGCAGAAAAGATGTCCATGATACTGCCAGTAATCAGCAGGAAGATATTGAGTAAAATAAGAAAGCCAAGCGGGCTATCAACATAGGAATCCAGAAACGCCAATAGCTTCATTGGTAATTGAGCATCGATGAGCAGATTGGTCAGACCCAGTGCCACACCCAGAATAATCAGGATACTACCCACCAGTATGGCTGTGTCTTTCAGAATAATGGGCAAATCTTTGGTCAGGTTTATTTCTTTATAGATAAAGACTTCCATAAACAAGACATACAGTGCCGCCACGGCAGCCGTTTCAGCTACGGTGATCAGACCGCCAAAGATACTGATAAGAATGATAACGGGCAACCCAATATCCCATGCACTTTCTTTTATGGACTTACCTAGTACATGCCAGCTGAAGTGTTGCAAGGTAACCGTGCTTTTGGTGCCACAGTAATTACTGTAAACAGAAAGCAGGAGAATAAGCAGGATGCCTGGCACAATACCTGCCAGAAACAATTCATTGATATTTACCTTGGCAACAATTGCATAAAGCAGAATTACCAGACTGGGTGGAAATAACAAACCAATGGAACCAGATGAAGTTAAAAGACCAGTTGCAAAGCGTTCAGGGTAACCTGTGGTTTTTAATAAAGGGTATAACAATCCACCCAATGCCATAATGGTTACACCGGATGCACCTGTAAATGCGGTAAAGAATGCACAGGATAGAATCGTTACAATCGCAATACCACCTGGAAACCAGCCAACCAGTGCATTGAATAAACGAATCAATCGTTGTGGTGCACCACCTTTTGCCATGGCAACACCGGTTAATGTAAATAAAGGAATAGCAACCAGGCTGGGTTGTGATGCCAGTCGTTGCATTTCAATAAGGAGTACTACGGGATCAATATTAGCTGAATAGCTGGCTAGCAGACTGCCTGTACCTAGTGCAATAAATAACGGAATGCCGAGCAAGGCAACAATAATGATGCATATGACAGCAAGTGTCATCATGATTGCTTGTTCCTATGCGGTAAGCCAACCAGTGCGGCAATAGAAAAGTGTATTGTTAGCAAACCAAAACCGATAGGCATTACCGAGAGCAGGGGAACAGCCCACTTTTCATTAACAGGGCTATAGTTCCATTCATCTAGCCAGAACATGCCTGCATAGAAACAAAATACGGCACTAATAATCGCAGCAAGTAAAAGTACAATACGGAATATATACCATTTCGTGGTCTTTTTAATAAAGGCATTGGCAGCATCAAGCTTAATGTGTTTGTTTTCATCGACTGCCATGGTGGCACCCATAAAAATAACAATAAGTACAAGGTGACGAATCAAAATATCGATAGAGGGGAATCCGGTATTAAACAGGTCACGCGCGAGTATTTGAAGCAGGGAAAGAAATAACAGACCAAGCAGGCTGGCTCCGGCAACAAACAGTTCCAGACGGAATAAAAACTTTCTAAGGGGATTGAGGATCCGGGGCAGCAGTTTCACGGGCAATCTTTTTCCTGTAACTGTTAATCAGGTTTATTGTTCTATTAAATACAGTTTCAGGGAAATAGCCGATTTTTACAAGGTGGGCAGCGGCTTTATCGCTCAATCGGTTGAATTCCTTTATTTCTGTTTCTGACCAGTTCCAGGTAAAGGTGATACCGTTATCTTTCAGTATCTGTAAACTCTGTTCATTGTCGCGTCTGGCTATATCAGCAATTTTTTGTCCGGCTTCTCGTCCGGTTTTCTTGAGCAGGGTTTGCAAGTCATCTGGTAATTTATCAAAGAAACTACTTGAAACGATCAGACCACCAATCCCATTGGTAAAGGGAATATTAGAAGCGTATTTCACCTTGGTATGCCATTGCATAGCGATGGCTCCGAACGGAGGTGCATAGATGGTATCAATATTGCCACGAATGGCTGAGATTTGGGAATACACATCAATAATGGAAAGTGGAATGGGTGCAATGTCAGCAGCTTTAAAGAATGCCTCAGCCAATACATCACCTTGCCATAACCAGATACGTGATGTCCTTAAATCATCAATGGATTCGATGGGTTTTTTGGAAAACAGATGAATAAAACCCACTTCAGGCCAGCCCAGTAATTCATAACCGTTTTTACGAAATCCTTTTTCAAACTCGGGCATTAACTGATCGCGTACAAAATCGGATTCATTTGTATTCCTGAACAGAAAGGGCATTTCCAGAACACGTGCCGGTGAATACATACGCCCAATTCCATAACCAGTAAAAATTCCACCATGTAACTGGCGTGTACGCATCTTGCGAATGACCACCGGTTCATCACCCATTACGCCACCGGGATAGAGTTTAATTTTCAGACGGCCCTTACTTTTTTCCTGTAACTCCCTGTCCCAGTCATGAATCACGTTTGTCCAGGAGGTATCAGGCGGGATCAGTGTGGCAAGTTTAAGAATATAATCGGCGGCCTGACTATTGAAAGGTAAAGCCAATAGAAGAGAGACGAAGAATATTCGTCTTAAAACCATTCCTGCTCCTTTTTGAGTAATAGTCTGGCTTTCTTACGTGCAATTGCGTTAACCAAAGCAAGTTCAGGCAAAAGCGGTTCTTCCAGATTAATGACTCTTGTTAATAAGGTATGAAAAGCGGTACGGTTCATGCGTTGGCGCTCCAGATACTGAGCTTGCAGCACGTCAGTCATTAACATTTGTGCCTTGTTAATAGCGCGCGCACGATCAAAATGGAATTGTGATTTCTTTAGATCACCGCCCATCATAGCAGGACGACTTCCATAATAAACACCCAGGAAGAGATGCACACTTCCATAATGATAGGTTTCATCCAGCGTCAGCACACGTTCTATCATCGCCGCCGCTTTAGACATATGGGCAAAGATGCTGGGTTTAGCACGGTTCATGTCGATCCATTTGGCAAGAGCAGATGCGGTCCAGAAAAGTGTTGGCACAGATGACTTATCCATTTGGGACAGATTCTTGACGACTTCATCATGAGTGGTTTGGGTTAGTGGCTTGTTAAAACCCAGATTGATTAATGCTTTTTCACCATGTTTGAGACCGCGCAGATAAAAACGTGATGCACGCTTTCTATCGCCATCTTCGACAAAACCATAGGCATAACCATAATATGCCTGTGCACCATAGGCGCGAAGTGTTACGTTGTCAGGGTCAAGAACGAGTAAGCCCTCGAGCATCTCTATATTGGCAGGCATGGCTGCCTTGGCCATTTCCAGATCTGTTTCGTGATTCATGGCCACAATACCGCCTTCCATTATAGGCATGGAAGCGCGCACCATGAGTTGGTTGGTTGAGCAGGCCGATAGACTAATGACGGCAAACAAGATTAGGACACGAGATAACATAAGCCCATTATCTTGTCAGACAGAGCTAATGTCCAATGTTCACTTGGATAACGTTTGTTCCATTGCGTGTTGCCACTGTTCATAGCGATTGAGCAAATCAGGGTTTATATCAGGTTTACAGGTCAAGGTAATATCGGGTTTGGGCCAGTTTGATGGTCTACCAGCACTCAGCCAGGCTGTACCGCGTGCGGTGGCTTCAATCATATCAGTACGCATGACCTGCCGCTCTGAAAGATCAGCAAGCAGTTGACAGAAACGATTGGAATTGGAAATACCGCCAGAAACCATAATACGACTACAGCGTTTTATTTTTTGAAACTGCTCCAGATTTTTACTGATTAAAAACAGAATGCTTTCTACCACTGCTTGCAATTTTTCCACTGCGTTGCCTTCACCAATAAAATGCGGTTCGATATCACTACGCCAGAAAGGTGAACCCAGACCAGCAATACTATTTATAAATAAAGGGACATGAGTTCCTGCATTGGGAATGTCATTCAATGTAAAACCAGTATCAGCCAGATTTAATTCCTTTTCTATCCAGCGTAAGGCACTACCGGCACCGTTTACTGTACCCTCAATCACATAAAATGGTTTTGACCCATCGTGAAGTGCAACACTTTTTAACAGTCCTTTTGAATCCTTAGGTAAACTGGAACAAACTGTTTGCAAAAATGCGCCTGTCCCCAGATTGATATACACCGTGTCTTTTTGTGGTTCACCATAGGCAAACAGGGCAGCAGGTTGATCACCGATAACCGTATTCAGTTCAACAGGATGATTATTAACATTGATATGACCAAAGTGGGCAAAGTTTTTTACACATTCAGGCAAAACATTTTCCGGCACACCAAACAGCTCCATGAGTTTGTCTGACCAGTTACCGGTTGCTGGATTGTAAAGCAAGGTGCGCGCGGCATTGGTCGGATCGGCAAACAGTCCATGTTCACGTGTCAGCTTGTAAGCAAGAAAAGAAGCCAGGGGCCCCATTACCAATTGCTTGTGTTCAAATGCAGACTGTACTTCCGGTAAATTATCCAGACACCATTTTAACTTGCTGGCACCATAGTGAGCAGATAAACGTAACCCGGTTTCTGAATGGATAAACGCGGCCTGATCAGAAAGCAATTCGATTTGTTCTGATGTGCGTGTGTCCTGCCAGCTAATAACAGGGGAGAGTGTTTTTCCGGTTACCCTGTCCCAACATACAATACTGGAACGTTGTGTGGCCAGACCAGCAGATACAATATGTGATAGATCAACCTCAGTAACCACTTGTTCAATTGCCGTTATGACTGATTGCACCAATTGTTCCGGATCATGTTCTACACAAGAATCACATGGGTAATGTGTATCGATTGGTATAGTGTGTTGTGCAACACATTCGCCTTGTGCATCAAACAATAATGCCCGGCTGGCGTGACCACCCTGATCAATGGCGAGATAAAGTTTTTCGGATTTTTTGGCCAAAACAAATAGAGTTTAGGTTATTTTGGGAGTCACTGTGTGATCTTCTACCCCAGGGAGAGGGTTAGGCGATTTGAGTAAAGCGAAGTAGTGTTGAATGAAACTCGAAGGGGTTCTACAGTATTGTTTTTTTGATGTTATTATCTGGGTAATTAAATCCGATCATACTGAAAGTGGGGACAGGTAGTGGTAACAGCATTGCATCATGTGAGTGTGATTGTGTCTAATACTGAACAGGCATTAAAGTTTTACGGCGATATATTGGGTCTGCCGGTGGATAATAGTCGGCCTGATCTGGGTTATCCTGGTGCATGGTTGAATATCGGAAAGCAACAAATTCACTTACTGGAGTTACCCAATCCTGATTCAGTGACAGACCGACCTGAGCATGGCGGGCGGGATCGTCATGTGGCGATGTTAGTGGCTTCGCTGGATGATGTGGTGGTAAAGCTTGAGCAGAACAATATTACTTTTACACTTAGTAAATCGGGTCGACGGGCATTGTTTTGCCGTGATCCGGATGGGAATGGGGTAGAGTTAATTGAGGAATAAAAAATTACTAATATTTAATAACGCCTTTGCACATCAATAAATAATTGTTCACGCTTGAGTTTATGTGCCATCATTTTTTCTATCATGGTTCGCATCTTTTTTTCCGGGCCACTCATATAAACCTGATAACCAGAAAGATCAGGGAAGTCGGTTATAATTTTTTCGACTCCTTGTTCAAGACATTGTGTTTCTTCATAGCCAGTCACACCAACATAGGAAAGATTGTCCAATGCATCTGTCCATGAGCGCACATAGTTGTGCATGTACATGTTTTCTTCATCAGGGGATAGCCAGTACAAGTGCATGGGCTGTGTCATTTCAATACCAATGGCATGTTCGATAAGACTTTTAATGGCAGAGAATCCAGTTTCGTAGGCAATAAAAATTTTTGGTTGTGTACTTTCTTCATCCAGTACAAATTTTCCCTCCGGTCCTGTCAGGGTGATCGGATCAGACACTTTTAATTGATTAAAAATAGTGTCAGAAAAGGGATCATCCGGATTGTAGCCAACATGAAAATCAACAAACTGGGTAATGCAGGGACAACTGGCAATGGATTTGTTGCGTGGCTCAAGATCCGGGATATTGATGGTTGCCTGTTGTCCAGCCAGAAAACGAAATGTTTGACTGCGCGGCAGGCGAACACGCACCAGCATGACATGATCGTTAAGTTTTTCGAGTGATTTTACCTTGGCCTTAACTGCCTGTTGTGGGATATCAGCCACACTGCCAGCCTCTGCGACTTCAACTTCCAGATCTGTTTCTGCACAGTTACGGCATAGTAAAAAATAACCCGCCTGTTTCTCGGAATCAGTAAATGTAAAATCATGAAATTTCGTTTCGCTCAAATGGCCAGACAGGAGTTTGGCACGGCACTCACCACAGGTACCGTTATTGCAATTATAGGCAGGGGAAAGACCAGAGCGTAAAGCCGATTCCAGCAGAGTTTCATGTGGCTGGGCTTCGAACTGTTTACCGCTGGGTTGAACCTTTATCTTTACGCTCATTGTTATCCCGCATTGTTTGAATTACTGTACTATAAATATCGTATAAAAATTGAGACTAATTCCCTTTATTAGCTATGTGAATGAGTTGTAAACAGGAGATAAAAATGACTGATTGTCTATTTTGCAAAATGGTAAAAGGAGAAATTCCACCCGACATCGTTTATGAGGACAAGGATGTATTGGCTTTCCGTGATATCAATCCACAGGCACCAACACATGTATTGGTGGTACCGAAAGAACACATTTCTACTATCAATGATCTGGATTATGCGCATACAGAGTTGGTAGGAAAAATGTTTATGGGCGCCAGGAAGGTGGCAGAATTAGAGGGGATAGCCGAGCCGGGTTATAGAACTGTTATGAACTGTAATGAGGCTGCAGGCCAGACTGTATTTCATATTCATTTACACGTTTTGGGAGGGCGTGAGATGCATTGGCCACCAGGCTGATATGTGAAATCAAACATAAATAATTTATGGATTTGGACGATAGCTAGGGTATATATAAGGGTAGTGGAATATATAAAAACGATATATTTCAATAAGTTAATAAAAGCCCCGATGATCTGTATGCCAAAACTTGTAAAAAAATGGCGACAAATTAGGCATTTTTGGCTGTTACTGGAGAAATATCTGGATGAATAATCCGGCACTAAAAAATGAAAAATCGACCCGCATTCGTATGCTGGATGATTTGCCGCCCCTGCCTAAGGTAGCCCAGCTGATCTTGCACGAGATCAGTGATGAAAATGTCGATATTAAAAAGCTATCCAGCGTCATTGAAATGGAGCCGAGTTTAGTCGCTCGTATTGTAGGTTTAGCCAACTCCGCATTCTTTGCGCCATCAGAAAAAATTTATACTGTTGCTGATGCTATTATCAAGATATTGGGTTTGAATACAGTCAAGAGTTTGAGCTTGAGTATCCTGATGGCTTCTCCATTTAATGTAAACAAATGCAAAGGTTTTAAAATGGATGCCTATTGGTATGTTGCAATGATGTCTGCGACTATTATCCGTAAACTGGTTCCAATGATGAAGATGTCAAAAGAAGAAGTTGATCCTGTTATTGCCTATACATCAGGGTTGTTACACAACATTGGTTTATTGGTTCTGGTTCATTGTTTCAGCGACGATATGGAAAAAGTTTTTGCACATGAAAGTAATTTTGTTTCAAAGGGTTTTTTGCAAAAGGAAGAAGATATTATCGGTCTGACACATCCAGTAGCAGGTGCTATTCTTTCACGGAAATGGCATGTACCAGAAGCAATGGCAATTATTATTGAGAATAATCAGAATCCATATTTCACAGGAGATTTTGAAAAAATAACTCTTTTAACCGGGATGGCATCAAAGATTGCCTATCAACTCTATGACAAACAAAATAATGTCAGGATCGATGATAAAAGCATATTGGAAAAGCTCTCTCTGGATTCTTCACATATTACAAGAGTAATCAAGGATGTTGTAGCCCAACGGGAAGAGATAGAAACTATTTCCCAGTTTATGGCTATACCATAATTTCAAATGAAAACTGAACCATTTCTTGAGTCTTTCAGAGACATAAATCATCGTTTCATTGATCTGGTTGATATTTTGTCAGCACTTAGTGGATTGTCATCAATTAGTGCCAATACCAAGACAGAACAACAATTATTAAAAAATTCTCTTAAAACACTTGCTGAAAATGTTGATTTGGAATGTTGCTCTATTTTTTTACTCAATAATAAAGAA
>DAOVJZ010000206.1 GCA_030632035.1 Granulosicoccaceae bacterium
ACAGGTATTCAAATATATTTAATCACTAATCCCGGCTACTTCCTTAACAAAAGGGATAGTGAGCTTGCGCTGGGCGGCCAATGAAGCCTCATCAAGATGATCAAGCAGGTCAAAAAGGGAAGATAGATCACGCGTGTTGTGATTCAGTAGATAGCGACCCACATTATCGGGAAGATCGAATCCCCGCTTACCTGCGCGCAACTGGAGCGCACTTAATTTGTCATCATCATTAAGTTGTTGCAGGTGCAGGGTCAAACCCCAAGCCAAACGTGACACCAAATCAGGTAAGTTAATTTTTACATCTGTCGGCTTTGCACTACCGGAAATAATCAGGCGATGTCCAGTATCACGAATCCGGTTAAACAAATTAAAAATTTGTGTTTCCCATACCTCATCACCGGCAATACGATCAATATCATCAATACAGACAATGTCCATTGTCTCAAGGCCATCGAGCATTTCAGGTGTCATTGATTCTTTTTCAGATAATGGCAGATAAACAGCCCCACCGGCGGTTTTGCATACTGCCTGCAACAAATGGCTTTTGCCGGTTCCCTGCGCGCCCCATAGATAAATAAACTGTTCACCCATGCCTTCAGCACATTGTTGAAGTGCGAATAAGGCTTCACCATTGCCGCCAGAAAAATAATTTTCAAAGGCAGCATTATCGCGCAGGGTGATCCCAAGGGGTAACTGGTGAGTCATAATAAGAAATTCAGGACGATTATTCGTATAGCTCGCTATTAACGTAACTCTGATGTAAATGTCGAAACAGTACCATAATCACAGCTGCTACCGGCAAAGCTAACAGCACACCAAGGAAGCCAAACAACTGACCACCCGCCAGTACCGCAAAAATGACAGCGACAGGATGTAAACCAATACGATCACCTACTAACCAGGGTGTCAGCAACAGACCTTCCAGCAACTGACCAATACCAAACACAACAAGAACATAAACAAGTGGCTCCATTGCCTGAAACTGAACCAGCGTCACCAGTCCAGCAATGACAATACCGACAATAAAACCCAGATAGGGAACAAAGCTGACCAGGCCGGCAATCATACCAATGAGTAATGCCATTTCAATTCCAATCATTGATAAACCAGTCGCATAAACCGTACCTAAAACAAGCATCACCAGAAGTTGTCCTTTAAAAAATGCTCCTAGTACTTCATCACTCTCATGCGCAATCTGGATAATCTTCTGTTCCTGCTTACGTGGTAAAAGTCCTTTTATATTTACCATTAACTTGTCCCAGTCTCTAAGCAGATAAAAAGTCACTACAGGAACCAGTACCAGATTGGCTATCCAGCCAATGAGTGCGAAACCAGAACGGGAAACAGAGCCGATCATGGTGGCGGCAATGCCACCGGCCTGTTGCCAATACTCGGCAAACATTTGTTTCAGGTTCGAAACATCGACTCTTACATTCTCGATGCCGAATAAGTTAAATACATAAGGTATTGCTGTCAGTTGAATCCAGTCAATATAGGCTGGCAAGCGATTAAACAGGGAAGCCAGTTGCTCTTCCAATACAGGTGCCAAAACTAGCAACAAGCCAATACCTATAATAAATAACCCCAGGAATACAATAATCACAGCGAGTGTGCGTGGTACGCGTTGGGCTTCAAGCCGATCAACAATCGGATCACCCACATAGGCCAGCAAGGCTGAAATCATAAAAGGTGTTAAAACTGGTGCCAATAAATAAACCAGCCACCCGCTCAATGCAACGGCAAACAATACAATGCCTTTCTGAATATCTGTCATTCTATTCCTTTCCATTCATCACTTGCATGGCACGTACACTCCAGCGCCAAACATAATCAAACCCGCTCGCCAATGTTGTAGCAAGTGTAATATAAAAAATCATATCCAGCATGATAGATGACATATCCCATAAGGAACGATCTACCATCACAGCAACTACAGTGACTATTTGCATAAAGGTATTCACCTTGCTGATGATACTAGGTAATGCCTCCAGTGCTTCAACCCGGAAATGATAAACAATACCACCGGTAACAATAACCACATCCCGAATAATAACAGCCGCCACCAGCCAGACCGGTATTACTCCCTGCCAACCCAAAACCACATAACAGGATACAAGCAGAATTTTGTCGGCAAGTGGATCGAGAATACCACCCAGTCGTGTTACCCAACCAAAATGCTTGGCAAGAAACCCATCCAGTCCATCAGAAATGCCCGCGACCACAAATAAAATCAACGCCATATCATACATGCCCTTAATCAAGGTATATACAATAGGCACAACAAGGATAATACGGGCAATGCTGATTAAATTAGGAATTTCCCGCAGCATTAATCTGAAACCTCAATGGACAAACCTGTAGAAAAACCGATTAGCAACAAAATGTTTAGGAGAATCCTGCGCTCCCTGAATTTGACCATCCGGGTTCAATGGGTTGCTTGTTTCTACCGGCACCAATGCCTTACCCAGCTTGATTGATTGTAATAAATCTTCTGTTCCGCTTTTCAATTTCAGTTGATAAGTAATATTGTCTTCTTCTACACGTATCGCCTGTGCTTGTGTAACAGACGGTAATTTTTCCAGATACTTTTGAACACGTGCATAGTGACCAATTTGAGTCACGTCTGAAATGGTTAACAAAACATTACCTTCTTCGAGTTCACTAAAAACATGAGCGAAACGTTGCGCCAACCAGTCCGATGCTCCATTCACACCGGCAGCAATCAATTCCGGTTGGCTTGATGCGATATTACTCCAGTGCACACCCATTGATTTTTCATCGCCATAAAATGTCCAGCGTCCGCGCCAGCCACCGGAACGATCACGCAACAAACGGCCAACCAGGATCGCTTCTGGTTGATAACGTTCAGAAGCCAGCTTGACCGGCTCATTAAAGTTACCCCAGATATCTGTCACCCGAACATTTTGCTGATCTTCCAAATCCATTAATGGCAACATAGTCGGCACACCCCGTTTTTTTGATAACTTTTCCAACTCGATCGGGATATCACTCACTGAACCACTGTCGACAATATAACGCATGCCCGCATCTTCGACTGCCAGCCAAACCAACATCATTGGCCGCACACGACTCCATATCGGCAAATTATTTTGTTGCAGGATGCGATTTACTTCCGCTTCATCAAAACGTGCCCATAACAGCCGGGTGGGCTGCAGTTCTGTTTCCTGCATATTGGGATCAATATCTGGTTGTGCTGACTCCTGTGGCAATTTGTCATAACTGTATTGCTCAACGAATGGCACCACATTTTCCAATACACCTGCTAATTCCAGCAAGGCCACTGCATTGCGATCACCGGATACCTTGATGATCACATTTTCAAAAGCACTGCGGATCGCCAGTTTCCTTTCCTCTTTCCCTTGGGTGAAAACCGGTACACTGGCCTCATAAAGGCCATCCACTTCGGTCGCGGCTTGAAGTGAATTTGCTGTACCAAGGCCAATAATCAGCCAAAAAATTCCGAAAAATCGTTTCATAAAC
>DAOVJZ010000113.1 GCA_030632035.1 Granulosicoccaceae bacterium
CCTGCCAGGACAATAAACAATGGGGTCGAATCCACGCTTCCGTAATAGCGCTTGAAAGGGATCTCTCCCAGATTTGCCATTTCTCCTTTACGTGTTTCATGCAGGATCTTGCCTGGTTCGGCGTCCTGGACATCGCTATATTCTGTCGCCTGGGTCTCGGCAAGAAAACGCAATACACCCCGCGCAAGTTCCGGGTACATCGATAAATACTGCAATGCAGTAATAATACCGTCACGACCAAAAGGCGTACTGAACCACGGTACTCCCGCATAGGGATATAAACCATGATCAGCCTTTGTTGTTAACATTCGCAAATCTGCCTCAGCACGATTAACCCAGTCATTAAATTGTTCATTTGAAGTGAATAATGAGCCAACCCGTTCTTTTGCTCTATCAACCTGCTCCTTGTTGTGTTCAAAAATATCCTTGTGATCCATGATCAGTGGCATGTTACCGTCTACTTCACAAGCAGTGGAAATATACAATTCCTTTTCACCCTTTGCCGGCAAATGAAACGCAAACCGATATTGTTTGGCAATATTAGATGTCGGTTTTTCACTAAAACGAACATGGGTCCGGCGTGTAATATCATCCAGTCCCTTGTAACCTAGTAATATTTCCTTGTCCTTGTATATCCTCCTCTGGTAGACACCACGACGATGACGTTTCTCACCTCTTACTTCAAAAATATCTTCGTAATCAGCATCAATATCAATATCAACGACAATATTGGCATCAGCCTCACCATAATTAGAGATATGGATATGTTCATAATGCACACCATCCCAAAGTATCTTGGAGCGAAAAACATGCAAAACGCCCTTTGGGATAATGATTTCACCACCGGAATAGATGTCTGTTGTCGTCATATCAACAGTCATCAGTGTATTATCCCGCTTTATATTGGAATTAAGGAGTAGCGGACGTCGTTCATTAATAGTTAGTTTATAGCCAGACAGGAAACGCGTACCTTCATGGTAAAGACCCTGCTCCCCGATCCCCATGTGCTGAATATCACCATAGCGGTCAAACAGGCAAAACGTTTCGCCATGCTTCAGTACACGCGTACGATCATCTGCTTGTGACGATGTCGCCAGCACATACCACTCATCATCAATTTGTATGACATCTTCCAAAATTATCTAGACTGCAATTTTTGGTTCTGTGGCAAAATCAATTATTTTTTCATAGGCCCTTAAATAATTTCTGGCCATACATCTGGCAGAGAATCGTTCTTCAAAGAACGTGCGACAGTAACACCGATCAATAAACTCTATCTTCTCCACTGCAGTCACTGCCTCCTCTATTGTATTTACAATAAAACCAACTTTACCATGGCTCATAACCTCAGTTACTGAACCACGTTGATAGGCGATCACCGGTGTACCACAAGCCATGGCCTCGATCATTACCAGGCCAAAAGGCTCCGGCCAGTCAATCGGGAACAATAATGCATAGGCATTACCCAGAAAATCATCTTTTTCCTGCTCATTGATTTCACCTATGTATTCAATCAAAGGATGCGTGAGCAGTGGCTTAATCTCATTTTCAAAATATTCCTGATCTACTCTATCAACCTTGGCGGCTATGCGTAATGGCATACCGGCACGAATCGCAATCTCAATGGCACGATCAACGCGTTTCTCCGGAGAAATTCTCCCAAGAAATGCAAGATATTTACCCGGTTTGGGGCGCAAAGTGTAAGTCTCTTCCGGCACACCGTTATAAACCGTTGCAATCCAGTTGACGAAAGGCAATGGTTTACGTTGGTCATTTGAAATTGAAACCACCGGCATTTCACTGAACTCCGAAAAAACAGGGATCAGATCCATGATATCCAACCGGCCGTGTAATGTGGTTAATTGTGGAACATCCAAAAGACGGGAAATATTAAAGTGTAGAAAATCAATATGGTAATGAATAACATCAAACTCATGGGCATGTCGCGAGACAAGATCAAGCATTAATGTGTTATATATGAGCGGATTAAACCTTTCTCCTCCCAGCCTCAGTGATTGGGAAACAGTTGGACGTAATGTTGCCTTGGTACGGGAATCACCACTGGCAAACAGAGTGACATCATGACCTTGCTTGACCAATTCTTCTGTTAAATATGAAACAACCCGCTCGGTACCTCCGTAATAGTGTGGCGGTACGCTTTCATGCAATGGGGCAACCTGTGCAATTTTCATGGCAACATTCCTCTGTTTGAGTTATGGACTCCAAAAGAATGAAACTCTAGGTACGATGTACAGCAAAATTACGCAAAGTAAGGAGAGAGACAGTTACTAAAATAAGGTCAAATGCGACTAAATACAACTGCTAAAAATTGGTATTTTTAAAATCAATAAAACACCTGTATTAATAACAAGTTATGTTTAACATATCTGCTCGTGGAGGAAATCTATATCAATTTTATCAACTTTTCGGCATCTCGCGGCGCATGCCCGTTGGCATCATTATCAAAGTAAACATGAACACTAATACCCTTTTTATGCCAGTTCTTTATCTTTTTTGCCCATTTTTTGAGTGTATTTGTCCGATAGGTGGACACATAGGTACGTGTATGCCCATGCAGGCGCACATAGACCAAATCGGCTGTTACCTTATCCCATAAAGGCCAATCTGCTGCATCCGACTGGCAGACAGCAATATTATGTTCAGCAAGGCAATCTACCACCTCTCCTGTAAACCATGAAGGATGACGAAACTCAATAGCATGCTGCACCTCGCCCCACAACTTCAGTGCTTCACAAAACTTTTCAAGCCTTTCAGAATTTATTTTAAAAGCTGGTGGCAATTGCCATAAAACAACAGCCAGTTTCCGCTTCAAGACAAGACTTTGTTTTCTTTCTATACGGATCGACTTTGCAGGATCTTTCAATTTTTTATTATGGGTTAAATAACGATTGGCCTTGAGGGTGAAACGAAAGTTGTCTGGCGTTTCATCATGCCAGCGCTGTAATGTGATCGGCTTTTGTAGCCGATAAAAACTGGCGTTAATTTCTACACTGTTAAAATGTTGAGCATTAAACCGCAACCAGTCCTTTTGGGGTATCCCTTTATAAAAGCTCTCCCGCCAATACGGATAACTCCAGCCACTCGTTCCGATATATACTCGACTAGTCATATTGGTTCATTATCCTGTCGTTATTAAAATAATTATCAGGCATGAATTTTGTTAATGATAAATAAGCTGTTTATCTGCAACTGATTTGCGTTATTATATTCCCATAATTACAGTTCAATGACGAACCTTAAGCAAAGGGGTCAAACCATGACTGATATTACATCTATTCTTGGTGATGAGTCAGAATATCTCCTTACACATACTTGTCAGGGTATAAAATCCGATTCCCTGTATCTTCCGGGGCCTGACCACATTGATCAGGTGGTCACAGAATCTGATCGTAATCCACGTGTACTGCGTAGTTTGCAGACATTATTCGGGCACGGCCGACTGGCAGACACAGGTTATTTATCCATTCTGCCGGTTGATCAAGGGGTGGAACATTCTGCCGGGGCATCATTCGCACCCAATCCGATCTATTTTGATCCGGAAAATATCATCAAACTGGCGATTGAAGGTGGCTGTAATGCTACGGCCTCAACGGTAGGGGTACTGGGTTCGGTTTCACGTAAATATGCTCACAAGATCCCGTTTATTGCCAAGATTAATCATAATGAATTACTGACTTATCCCAATATCTATAATCAAACCCTGTTTGCTTCCGTCGATCAGGCCTTTAATCTGGGCGCTGTTGCGGTCGGTGCGACTGTCTATTATGGCTCTGCCGAATCACGCGAACAGATAAGAGAGGTGAGTGAGGCCTTTGCCTATGCTCACGAACTGGGTATGGCAACGGTATTATGGGCCTACCTGCGTAATTCTGAATTCAAAAAAGAAGGCACAGATTATCATACTGCAGCAGATTTAACGGGGCAGGCAAATCATCTTGCAGCCACAATTGAAGCTGACATTATCAAACAGAAACAGGCGATTGGTAACGGTGGCTATACCGCCATAAACTTTGGCAAAACCCATCCGCGCGTCTATGAAGAACTAACCTCTGATCATCCAATCGATCTTGTACGTTACCAGGTCGCAAACTGTTATATGGGGCGAGTCGGCATGATCAATTCCGGCGGTCCTTCCGGTAAGGATGATCTACATCAAGCAACACGTACAGCTGTCATCAACAAACGTGCTGGTGGGACGGGGCTTATTTCTGGTCGCAAGGCATTCCAGAAACCAATGGAAGATGGCATCAAACTGCTCAATACAATTCAGGACGTGTATCTTTCAGATGAAGTAACCATTGCCTGAATGTGAATTGTAATATGTTAGATATTATTTGAGCCATCCCGGCTTATATTTGCACTCCGGCACAGTCAGGTGCACTTCTCCTTTTTACCGTCATACCATGCTGTCAGTATTGGCTGAGCAAAATTGCTAGCGGCAATATCATCCGCTATTAATTAATCCCTATATATCATCTGAAGTTGGTTATCACTTCTCCTCCTTTCTTTAACCAAAACATCAGTGCCACGCACATTTTCCAGTGCCCATGCCTTGTGCTCCCCGTCTTCAAAGTTTCGTTCCTCGTATTCAGCCGGGATCTCGATGTCTGTCATATCACTACACACCTGATTTGGCAATCCATTTGGACTCGTATGCCCAGCGTTCTGACAGCATTTGTTCAACCTCCTGATCCAGTACCTGTGGAAAATACTGATACCATTGTCCAATGGACATAAATGGTTCTGGTTGTTGCAGGCAAACCACTTCATCTACTATCCCCTTCAACATTTGCACGGTGTCAGGCGGCGCGAGGGGTATCGCAACAACAATGCGTGTTGGCTGCTGCGCGCGAACGGCATCAATAGCAGCCCGCATGGTGGCACCAGTGGCGATACCGTCATCCACCAAAATCACACAACGACTTTCAAGGTTCGGCCATGGCCGATCACCACGATAGGCTTGCTCGCGCCGTTTCAGTTCATTGCGTTCCTTTTTAACCACCATTTCAATACTTTCCGGACCGATACGACTGCCACGCAACACATTTTCATTCATTACCTGTATGTCACCGCCGGCAATAGCACCCATAGCCAGCTCTTCGTGGCCGGGCAACCCCAGTTTGCGTACCAACATCAGATCCAATGGGACATCCAGTGCATCGGCAATTTCAATTGCCACCGGCACCCCACCGCGTGGCAGTGCCAGCACGATCACATCATCACGCTGGCCATAGGATTGCAGAGCGTTGGCTAATGTCTTGCCTGCTGCCTTTCTATCCGGAATCGGTAATTGCATAGATCTATACCCTAAAATTAAACTGATATATTATAAGACTAGCTTAAAGATCATCTGATTAAAAACCTATACGTATTTCTACCTGGATGTCTATTACCCAGGACACAGGTTCACTTTAAAGGGTGATTATGGCAAAATTGTAACCTAGTGAACGTGATTTAAAAATCAGGGCGCCCATATTTCAGTTTACTTAAGGAAGCTTAAGAATGGGGAACCAGTCAGGTAATGAGACAAGACTGAAAAACACAGAGGAAACAGCAACAGTTCTATTTAATGTTATACGAGAACTGATTGCTGAAGTTCATCCTCAACAATTACCTGCCCAGACTATAAATCTTGATAGCACTCTGGATCGAGATCTGGGTTTAGAC
>DAOVJZ010000037.1 GCA_030632035.1 Granulosicoccaceae bacterium
AGCCATATTCCACTGGTACAATATTACCGTTTTGCGAAAACTGTAATCTGGGTACAGGAACAGGAAAAACAGAAATCGGATATTGCACGTCAACGCCATGAATTTAGACAATTCCGTCTTGAGCGCGAAAAAAGTGAACGCGCCGAACGCCACAAGAAAAAAACTGAGCAATTAAACAAATCTGCTGACAAAGATAAAAAACAGGAAGCTATTCAGGCTGCTCTCGATAGAGTCAAGGCAAAACGTGAATCACAACAAAATAACCAAGAATAATCATCCTGGAATCTACAGTTGACCGCTTGGAAGATATATGAATATATTGATATGTACAATTTTAGATGGCCCTAGAAAGTTCATCAATTGGGTAAGCCGCTACGGCCTGTATAGCACCTTGCGTTTTGCGTCTGGCTTTGTTGCGAATCGGTGCAATAGATTGACTATTACGCCTCATCGCGCCGTGCCAGTCACAAAATGCAAGGCACTCTACAAGCCGTCCAACTATAGATTTCAGGATTACCATGATTAACAGCTCACCCTTTACACATAAAAGTATTAACCTGCCTTTTTTCATGGGTGCAGTTGTTATTACCCTGCTTCCTGCCTTGTTTACCTACATCTGGTTTTTTGGTTGGGGTATTGCAGTACATATGCTGATTGGCATCACCACTGCATTGATAACAGAAACCATTATGCTGAAATTGCGCCATCGTCCTGTCAAACCATTCATCGCAGACAATAGTGCAATAATCACCGCCGTCTTGCTTGCCTTCTGTATTCCTCCGTTTGCACCATGGTGGATTACTGTTATCGGTGTGGCCTTCGCCATGATCTTTGGCAAACACCTTTACGGAGGTCTTGGCTACAACCCGTTTAATCCCGCCATGCTGGGTTACGCCATGTTGCTGATCTCTTTTCCGGTAGAGATGACGGCATGGACGGCGCCTGTTCAAATGTTTGAAAATGCACCCAACCTGATTAATACATTACAAATCATCTTGTCCAGTTCTATTCTTGATCCCGTTCTTTTTGATGCCATTACTATGGCGACCCCTTTAGATACATTAAAAACCCAGCTTGGTCTGGAGCAGGATTTAATGACTATTTTAAAAGAACCCATCTTTGGTGTGATGGCAGGTAAAGGTTGGGAATGGATTAATGTCGCGGTACTGGCTGGTGGATGCTTGTTGATGCTTAAAAAAATCATTAACTGGCATATTCCTGTTGCAGTACTCGGTAGTCTGTTCATCATGTCCGGTATTTTTTATTTGATCGATCCGCAAACTTATATCTCCCCTGTTCTACACTTGTTCAGCGGTGCGGCCATGCTGGGCGCATTTTATATTGCAACTGATCCGGTAACCGCATCCACTACGGTTAAGGGACGATTAATATTTGGCGCTGGTATCGGCATACTAACTTACACCATACGTACATGGGGTGGATATCCAGATGCTATTGCCTTTGCCGTGCTGCTGATGAACATGGCCACCCCCATGATTGACTATTACACCCAACCACGCGTATTTGGTCACGATGGAGAAAAACAGTGATCATTAAACGCATGGTGCAAATGGGTATGTTGTTAGGTGTGTTTGCTGTTATTGGTACAGCCATACTCGCCATTACTCATGAACAAACAAAAGAACGTATCGCTGAAAATGAGCGTAATGTTTTACTACGCAACCTGCATGCCGTAATTTCACCCGACAATCATGATAATGAATTATTTACTGATACGATTGAGGTTACTGATACCAACCTGCTTGGTACAAAGAAAGCAGTCACTGTCTACCGCGCTCGTTTAGATGCAAAACCGGTAACCGTTATTTTTGCAGCTATCGCACCTGATGGTTACAACGGAAATATTAAGCTATTGGTCGCTATCAACATGGATGGTACATTATCAGGTGTACGTGTTATTGGTCATCGTGAAACACCAGGGTTAGGCGATTACATTGAAGAAACCCGCTCTGACTGGATCACAAAATTTACCGGGCTATCGTTGCACAACCCGGATAAAAAGGGCTGGCATGTAAAACGTGATGGTGGTGAATTTGATCAATTTACCGGCGCGACCATTACCCCACGAGCTATCGTCAAGGCAGTCTATAATTGCATGATATATTTTGAACAACACCAGCAGGACGTATTCAGGTAAAATTTATTTATGGCTACCAGTTACAATACTATTATTAAAGACGGACTCTGGGACAATAACCCGGCATTCGTACAGTTATTGGGATTGTGTCCCCTGCTCGCAGTCACGGGTACGGCCATTAATGGTCTGGGACTCGGGCTGGCCACACTGCTGGTACTGGTATCATCCAATGTTACAGTTTCACTGATCCGCAATATTGTACGACCTGAAATTCGTATCCCGGCCTTTATGATGATCATCGCCAGTTTTGTTACTGCGATTGAGTTACTGATGAACGCCTTCCTGCATGACCTTTATATGATACTCGGTATCTTTATTCCATTGATTGTAACTAACTGCTCCATACTGGCACGTGCTGAAGCCTTTGCCTCACGCAATCGTGTCAGTTACGCATTAACCGATGGGCTCATGATGGGACTGGGTTTTACCTTTGCACTGTTAGCAATTGGCGGTCTGCGCGAAATACTCGGGCATGGCACTTTATTTCAGGGCGCGCATCTCATGTTTGGTCAACAAGCCGAATGGCTCACCATCACGCTGATTGATGATTACCGTGGTTTCCTATTAGCTATTTTACCCCCCGGTGCCTTTATCGGACTAGGTTTATTAATCGCGTTAAAAAATGTCATTGATAAAAAACTGGCACAGCCCATTGCACAACCTGTTATCTCTGAAGTCCCTGCTACAAACTAAAATAATTCATGAATAAGGAAAAACGGTCGGCCATTTTCACTATTTTACAAGAGGCCAACCCCCACCCCACTACCGAGCTGGTTTATAAAACACCGTTCGAATTATTGATTGCCGTTATTCTTTCAGCGCAAGCCACCGATATCTCGGTCAACAAGGCCACCAGTAAACTCTATCCTGTTGCGAACACACCCAAAGCGATACTCGAACTAGGTGAGAAAGCACTCATCAAATATGTAAAAACGATTGGCCTGTACAACACCAAGTCCAAAAACATTATCAAGACCTGCCAGATACTACTGGAGCAACACAACAGCACCGTACCGGAAGACCGTGCCGCCCTTGAAGCCCTGCCCGGTGTTGGGAGGAAAACCGCCAATGTCATTCTAAACACGGCCTTTGGCCACCCCACCATTGCCGTGGATACCCATATCTTTCGTGTGTCCAATCGTACCGGCATCGCACCGGGCAAAACCGTACTGGAAGTAGAGAAAAAACTATTGAAGTTTGTACCTGATGCGTTTAAAAAGGATGCGCATCACTGGCTAATTCTGCATGGCCGTTATACCTGCAAGGCACGCAAACCCGAATGCCCTGATTGTATTATCCGGGAACTGTGTGAATATAAACAAAAGACAAAATAACCCCTTGTCTGGTAACGGTTTTTAATATTTTTGTAAAAATTTAATAAGGCCTCCTTTTTGTATGGCACTCCGGGGAACCTTTCACCGCAGGATGCGGTCTGAAAATCAAATTACGGAAATTCCGTACTTTGTGAAGACTCTGTATTTTGACTGGGCAGACTTCAAAATAATAAATATTCCAGTCGGGCTTGTAATAAAACTGAAATACCAAGGAGACAAGAAATGACTAAATCCCAAACCAAAAAACCGTTGGCAGTTGCCATTGGTAGTGCCTTCGCAGTTTCTCTGGCGGCATCACCAATTGTAAATGCTGAACAAAACCCGTTTTCAATGAATGAGCTTTTTTCCGGTTACCAGGTTGCCGATATGGAAGGCAACTGTGGTGGTAACAAAAATAAAGAAGCTAACTGCGGTGGTAAAAAGGGCAAAGAAAGTAACTGCGGCAGTAAAATGAACAAGGCTGAAGAAGGTGAAGGCAACTGTGGTGCCCAGAAAAAGGCCCGCAAGGAAGGTCAGTGTGGTGAAGCCAAATGTGGTGGCAACATGAAAAATGCTGACAAATCCAAAGAAGGTAACTGTGGTGGTAGCAACAAATCCAAAGAAGGTAAGTGTGGTAGTTAAACAAATTACTGTCTACGGAGAATAAGGCGTATGAGCAATTATCCTGTTCAAGGCGCTGGACTCGGATTCAAGCGGGCCCTGATGGGTCCGCTTGCCGAAGAGTCAGTTGAGCCTATCGATTTTTTTGAGATTGCCCCGGAGAACTGGCTTGGCATGGGAGGCCATCTGGGTAAAAAGTTCAGAAGCTTTACCGAACGCTACCCTTTTCTTGCACACGGCTTGTCACTCTCACTGGGTGGCCCCGCACCGCTTGATGAAGATTTTCTGGAGCGTGTTAAAACACTCCTCGATACACATAACATACCCTTATATACTGAACACCTGAGCTATTGCACAGACAATGGTCATCTTTACGATTTAATGCCTATTCCTTTTACTGAAGAAGCAGTCCGTTATGTCGCAGGTCGTATTCAACGCACACAGGAAATACTGGAACGTAAAATTGCGATTGAAAATGTATCCTACTATGCTGCACCCGGACAGGAAATGAGCGAAATTGAATTTGTTAATGCCGTACTTGAAGAGGCCAATTGCTATCTACATCTCGACGTCAACAATATTTATGTTAATAGCATAAATCACAAATACGATGCAGAAGAATTTCTTTATGCCATGCCCGGCGAACGCATTGTTTATATTCATGTTGCCGGTCATTATCAGGAAGCCGAAGACCTGCTGATAGATACGCATGGTGCCGAAGTCATCGATCCGGTCTGGAATTTGCTGGACAAAACCTATGAACGTTTTGGTGGTAATATTCCTACGCTACTGGAGCGTGATTTTAATATCCCTGCCCTTTCAGAATTAAAACGTGAAGTCAGCATTATTGCCTCTCTACAAAACAAATGGGCAAAATCCAATGAGATCATTGCCAGTGCCTGATAAAAACACACAACCTGATTTCATCAAGCGCCAGTTTGAGTTTGCGGCCAATATCCGCAATCCCGATATGAATCCTGCACCTTTAGATGTTGAAGAAAAACGCATGGCCGTGTACCGTGAACTTTTTTACAACAATATTGAAGATCAACTGGGCAATGCCTTTCCCGTTATTAAAAGTATTCTAAGTGAAGATAACTGGCATGCATTGGTACGTGATTTTTATCACACCCATGAATCACACACACCCATCTTTGCAGAAATTCCACAGGAATTTATCAGTTATCTGGAACTGGAACGAAACAATGAAAATGATCCAGCATTCCTGTTGGAGCTGGCACACTACGAATGGGTAGAGCTGGCACTGGCCATTCTGGATGAAAAACCGGATCTGAATAAAATCAATATCAATGGTGATCTGTTCAATGAAATACCGGTACTGTCACCTACCGCCTGGTCCCTGAGTTATCACTGGCCTGTTCATCAGATCAGTCCCGAGAACCAACCAGAAACACCACCCAAAGCCCCCGCCCTGCTGATTGTTTATCGTGATGATCAAGATGAAATCCATTTCATGGAAATCAATGCCGTTACAGCGCGTCTGCTGGCTCTCATCAAGGAAAATACTGAATTGACAGGCCAGCAACTACTCTCTCAAATTGCTGATGAAATGCAGTATCCTGACCCAAACCCCCTGATTCAGGCGGGTAAAACCATCCTCGAAGACATGCAAAAACGCACAATCCTTACTGGTACTTTGCGTAAATAACCCCTGTTAATTCTCTGATTTCCCCAAAGAAAACCCCTTCCCCTGCCGCTAGATCAAAAAGAAGGCAAGCTTGACGCTCAATTTCATTCATAGGTAATTGCAAATAACGCTATATGGAAATACAAGACATACAACTTTCAGAAACTGTTTCTCTAGCCCTTGAGGTCATGGCAATGTCATTTATCGTTGTCGCCGGACTGGCTTTAGTGGCGCTGATCGTGACTTACCTCATCGATGTTACCCAATCTAAACATGCCATTCGTCGCAACTACCCGATCATTGGCCGCTTCCGTTATTTCTTTGAAAATCTGGGTCTGTTTTTCCGCCAGTATTTCTTTGCTATGGATCGGGAAGAACTTCCCTTTAATCGTGCTGAACGCTCATGGGTTTATCGTGCCGCCAAAGGCTTGGAAAAAACTATCTCTTTTGGTTCTACCAAGGATTTGCGCCCATCCGGTTCTATCTTTTTTGTAAACTGTCCTTTTCCTGAACTGGAAAAAGAGGCAACAAGACAACCGATCACAATTGGCCCCTATTGTGACAAACCCTACGAAACCGATTCACTCTTTAATATATCAGGCATGAGTTATGGTGCCATTTCCAAACCTGCTGTTCTCGCCTTGTCTAATGGTGCACGTATGGCTGGTTGCTGGATGAATACCGGTGAAGGTGGTTTAGCTCCTTATCATCTGGAAGGCGGCGCTGACATCATTTATCAAATTGGCACAGCCAAATACGGGGTGCGAGATTCCGAGGGCAATCTCAGTGACGAAAAACTGCGCAAGGCTGCCGCCCATCCTGAAGTGAAAATGTTTGAATTAAAATTAAGTCAAGGTGCCAAGCCAGGCGAAGGCGGTATTGTCCCGGCCGCTAAAGTCACACCTGAAATTGCAGAGATTCGTGGTATCCCAGCCTATCAAGCTTCTATTAGTCCTAACCGTCATACCGATATTGAAACCGTCGATGACTTACTGGACGTGATTGGCCGTATTCGTAAAATTACTGGCAAACCGGTTGGTTTTAAAATGGTAGTTGGGATGTCATGGTGGCTGGATGAACTATTTAACACTATCAGGGAACGTGGTATCGAAAGCGCACCTGATTTTATTACCATCGATGGTGCTGAAGGTGGCAGTGGTGCTGCACCCATGAGTCTAATGGACAACATGGGATTACCTTTACGAGAATCATTACCGCTGGTTGTCGACAAATTGAATAAATTCAAATTGCGTGATCGAGTCAAGGTAATTGCATCTGGCAAACTTATTACCCCTTCCGATGTCGCACGTGCCCTGTGTATCGGTGCTGACTTTGTAAATTCAGCTCGTGGTTTCATGTTTTCACTGGGCTGTATTCAGGCGTTGCAATGCAACAAGGATACCTGCCCAACCGGCATCACGACACACAATGCCCGCTTACAAAAAGGGCTCGATCCCAAACTCAAGGCTGTGCGAGTCATGAATTATGTCAACAATATGGTGCATGAAGTCGGCGTGATCGCTCATGCCTGCGGGGTAAAAGAACCACGTAACCTGCGCCGCTTCCATGCACGCATCGTGACTGAAAATGGCAATTCACTTCCGCTCAATAAAATCTACCCTGATTATGGCGATGGTGATGAATACACCGCCAAGCCGGAATTACGAACTATTAAATAATCCCGCACCATCTCTGTGGCTTTCCCTCCGTATTTACACAATCATTACATGCCAGTCTGAACTAATCTTTTACTGTTCAGTCAGAAAAATAATGACAAAAATTACAGCATACGGAGATCTTCCCATGAAACTACTGTGTAACATGCAAAAAATGCTCAACAGCACCCGTGCCATTGATTTTCTGGGACCACTTGCCTTGAGGCTTTATCTGGCACCGATCTTTTTCATGGCTGGGTACAATAAATTCTCCCATTTCGATAGCACGGCACAGTGGTTTGGTAATACTGAGTGGGGGCTTGGCCTGCCCTTTCCTGAAGTCATGGCCTTCCTGGCAACATCAACTGAACTGGTTGGAGCTGGCCTCCTCCTGATAGGCCTTGCTGTACGCTGGATATCTATTCCATTAATGTTCACCATGATTGTCGCAGCAGTGACCACCCACTGGCAAAATGGCTGGTCTGCGATTGCAGACAACTCTTTCTGGTTATTTTCCACTGAACGTACACAAGGAGCGGGAGAACGATTAGCAAAAGCCAAAGATATTCTGCAAGAACACGGCAACTATGAATGGCTGACTGAAAGCGGTAATTTTGTTGTATCAAATAACGGCATTGAATTCGCCGCCACTTATTTCATTATGTTGCTGGTATTGTTTTTTATTGGAAGCGGGAAATATTTTAGTGTGGATTACTGGCTGGGTGAAAAATTCAAACATTGCGCATAAATTTTAAGTTATTGCTATGATGACTTCTTCCCGTGTTTAAATGCTTCGAGCAAAGCAGCTTTGAGATCAGGCTGTGAGGATAAATCATCAACTGAAAGATGATCACTGGCAATTTGTGATATCACTTTGGTAATGTTTTCGTCTTGCAGTGCCTGTTCGAAGGCAACAAAGTCAAATTCACCCCCTTCAATAAAAGCACTGGCAAGTCCCGTTGCCTCTGAAAAAACAAGCTCTTCAGCAAGCATGATTTCATACTCATAAGAATAAAGATCAATATTATTACTCCTGGCCAATAAAGGATAAAGCGAGTCATAACCCCTCTGGGTTTGAATATGATCGTCTAGATCAATAACCATAGAGGGTGATAGCTTTTCACCTTTGAAGTAAAACTCCACGCTGATAACAATATTATTTTTCATGTCTGATAATGAAATACATATATTCCTGTTCTTTACCGTTTGGCATCACATGAATGCTGGTAACAGAATCCTCCAACTCCAGGTCTGGACTCAATTCTAAATTCATTTTATCTTCATCATATTGAACAATATCCAGACCACTACAGGTACGTGGGCCATTAAGTGAAAAGGTACCAATAATTGCCCAACCGTCATTAGACAAGCTCCTTGATAAAGTTAGCATATAATCTTTACGATCATTCGCGTCAGTTAAGAAATGGAATACGGCGCGATCATGCCAAATATCAAAGGTTCTGGTAAATGTGGTTTTTGTAATATCTTGGGAAAGGTAGTTTGGTATGTTGCCTTTGTTGCCCAAGCGATCCTTTATTGCTAATAACGCCTCTTCAGATAAATCCACTAAAGTAATATCTCTGAACCCTTTTTTAATGAGATTATCTACCAATACAGAAGTACCACAACCAACATCGATGACTGATTGTGATGGTTCAGCATGTATTTTTGATAGAAGCTCTAAAGAAATCTCAGGGGACTCCTGATACCAGCCTACCTTTTTATAATCCTTGGTTTTGTATATATTTTCCCAATGATGTTTTCTTGAACTCATAGAGCTATATCTTCCTCGCGCTAAAAGTTGCGCCTATTGTCGATGCTGACGTTTTATAATGGTTAGTATCAGTAATCCGGGTATCAACAAATCCTGCATTAGTTAATAACTGAATTAACTCATCACTTTTTAATGTGCCTGCAACACAGTTGGCCCATGATTCTTTTGCGCAGCAACTCGCTTCAGGATTAGTTTCGTCTTTTATCATATCAGAAAAAAACAAGCGACCACCATGAGATAAAACCCGATAAATTTCTGAAAATACAGCTTCTTTCGAAGTAGCCAAATTAATTGCGCCATTTGAAATAACGGTGTTTACAACACAATCTGAAAGAGGCAGTTCTTCAATAGAGCTTTCATAAACAGTGATATTCGACATGCCTGCCAGGTTTGCATTTTGCCTGGATCTTTCAACCATTGCTGGCGTAATATCAACGCCAAATACATTTCCGTTTTTACCTGCCAGTAATGATGCAACACAAAGATCAATACCGGCACCACAACCAATATCCAGAATCGATTCGCCCTCGTGAAATTCACCGGCATTAAACGGGTTACCAACGGCCGCACAATAACGCCATATTTCATCTGGTATGGATTCTATCCATTCCTCTTTGTAACCATGATTACGGGCGTTTTGCAGGCCTGTATCCCAGCCAAAATCTTTATCAGGATTATTAGCCAGATCAGTATACAGATCCATGATTGAATGGTTGCTCATTAGTGTATCCCAAGATTCATGATTCAGTTTTTTCCTGTGAGACTTTTAATACAGCTTATTGCGACGATTTTAAACTGGCCAACCTGTTCAGCCCGATACCATTTTCAGCCGCTTTCAATGCCAGTCGACGATGTATTTCAGGAGACACACACACCATAAATTTTCCGCTATCTTTCATCTTCTCAATTACTGATGATACGACTTTTCTTATGCCCTTTTAATCACTTTTTCCTGTATTTTTACTTTATATTCAATATGTTATTTTTATTCTTGAAAGTTCTCATAAAGTTCTCTATACTGTTTTTATGC
>DAOVJZ010000145.1 GCA_030632035.1 Granulosicoccaceae bacterium
ATTAAAAATGGTGTCGCCTGCGTTCAGGTAGTCTTTATTAGGGGTGGACGTCATTTGGGTGATAAGACCTTCTTTCCAAGACTTACATTAGACTCCGTTGAGTCTAATGTGCTCGGTGCATTTTTACCTCAATACTATTTGGATAAAAACAAACCACCTGTTATTTTAGTGAACGAAGCACTGGATAATCAGGCTGTGCTGGAACAAACCTTGAGTGAGCAGGAAAACAAATCAATCAAGATCAAGAACAAATCCCGTGGTGAACATGCACGTTGGGTCAAGATGGCACTAACCAATACGGAACATTCACTGTTACGCCACCTCGCTAACAAATCTAATATCCTGCAACGTTTTGAAAGCCTGCAAGATGCGCTTAAACTGGATAATCAACCACAACGACTCGAATGTTTCGATATCAGTCATACCATGGGGGAGGCCACGGTTGCTTCCTGTGTTGTGTTTGATACTAATGGTCCGGTCAAAGATGATTATCGCCGTTTTAATATTGATAACATTACACCAGGTGATGATTATGCAGCCATGAATCAGGCATTATTACGCCGCTATAAACGTTTGAAAAATGGCGAAGGCAAATTACCCGATATTCTCGTTATTGATGGAGGTAAAGGCCAAATCAGTCAGGCGCATTCAGTACTGGGAGAACTGCAAATCAATGATGTGTTGATTCTGGGCGTAGCAAAAGGCCCGGGCAGAAAACCTGGACTGGAGACACTTTACTTGTCGGGTTCTGACAAGCCAATTATACTGCCACCAGATTCACCGGCCTTGCATTTGATACAGCAAATCAGGGATGAGGCACACCGATTTGCGATTACAGGTCATCGTCAAAAACGGGCTCGCAGTCGCAAGACTTCCTCACTGGAAACGATACCGGGACTGGGGCCAAAACGCAGGCAACAGTTATTAAAACAATTTGGTGGTCTGCAAGAAGTTACCCGTGCAGGGGTAGAAGATCTGGCAAATGTGAAAGGGATCAGTAAACAGTTGGCACAAAAGATCTATGATGTATTTCATGGCAATGAGGGCAACATACAATCGTAATGAAGATGAATCTACCCAATAGTCTGACGTTGTTTCGTATCGCACTGATACCAGTCTTTGTTGTGGTGTTCTACTTGCCATTTAACTGGACATATGGAGCCGCTGCATTTGTGTTTGCATTCGCGGCTTCAACTGACTGGCTTGATGGTTATTTGGCCAGACGGATGAATCAAACCTCAGCCTTTGGTGCCTTTCTGGATCCTGTTGCCGACAAGCTCATGGTGGCTACAGCGTTGGTATTGCTCGTACAACAAGAGCCAACAGTCTGGCTGGCAATCCCGGCACTGATCATCATCGGACGGGAAATCGCCATCTCTGCGCTCAGGGAATGGATGTCAGCATTAGGGGAGAGTGCCAGCGTGGCAGTCTCATATATCGGTAAGATCAAGACATTTGCTCAAATGTTGGCCATTTTTCTGATGCTAATACACAATCCAGTGGCTGGTTTTCCAGTATTGGAAGTCGGCTATGTGCTGATCTATGCTGCTGCCGTGCTGACGTTGTGGTCCATGTTCATTTATTTACGGGCGGCATGGCCAAAACTGCTCGAAAATTCCGATAATTAGTTAATTTATTACCATTTTTTCAGGATTCAGCCTTGCCTGAACCCCCCTATATCCGTAGAATGACGCCTCCAATATTTGCGGGAATAGCTCAGCTGGTAGAGCACAACCTTGCCAAGGTTGGGGTCGCGAGTTCGAATCTCGTTTCCCGCTCCAGATGTCGAAACCCCGGTGTACCAGACCGGGGTTTTTTGTTTTTAGAACGACACAATGACAATGGCTGAGTGGCAGAGTGGCTATGCAGCGGATTGCAAATCCGTGGACCTCGGTTCGACTCCGGGCTCAGCCTCCATTTCATAACTTGGTGCGATAAAGCTAAAATAATAACCCATGCCCGGGTGGCGAAATTGGTAGACGCAAGGGACTTAAAATCCCTCGGTGGCAACACCGTGCCGGTTCGATTCCGGCCCCGGGCACCATCTTTCTTTTTCATATTCCATTGTTAGTTATACTACCCATGAGTCATCAGGATATTGGCTGGTTCACCCAAGTATGGGAGGGAGAAGCCATAACCCTTTCATAACTACCACACTAATTACCATACAATCTCACGGGTTTACCCGACCCTTTTAGTCAGGTATTATGCCCCACATATCTTATGGCTGGCAGTGGGCTGGTATTTGTTTTGGTATGTGGAATAAAAAAGAGGGCTAGATTATGGAACTGAATATTGATGGTGAGGGCTTTTTGAGAAATCGTGATGATTGGTCTGAAGAAGTTGCGCGTGAAATGGTATCACGTGATGGTATGGAAGCAACCGATGAAATCATGAACTATATTATCGAAGCCAGAAAGATGTTTGAAGAAAACGGGGTTGTACCGCCTATTCGCAAGTTTTCCAAGGCAATGAAGACAGATAGCAAACACTTGTATTTTGTGTTTCAGAAAGGGCCAATGAAATTAATTTGTAAGTGGGGCGCTTTACCTAAACCAACCGGTTGCGTTTAATTTAGTTTCAAATCTTCTGATGAAACCTCGCACCATTCACCGGGTGCGAGGTTTTTTATTGTCATATTGCCGATTGAGTAACGGATTAAACGCAGGGTAGGGTAACCGATAGCGGCTGTCATACGTCTTACCTGACGATTTTTCCCTTCACGAATGGACAATTCGAGCCAGCTATCAGATATATTTTTTCTGAATCGTATTGGTGGATTACGTGGCCACATATTTTCTGGTTCTTCCAGTAGCTTTGCCCTGGCGGGTTTTGTTATACCATCCTTGAGTTTGACACCTTTGGTTAGTTTGTTGATGGCTTCTTCATCAGGAAGCCCCTCAACCTGCACCCAATAGGTTTTCCAAAGCTTGTGTTTTGGGTGCGAAATACGTGATTGCAACTTGCCATCATCTGTTAATAAGACCAGCCCTTCACTGTCTTTATCAAGACGACCAGCTGCATAGACATCAGGTACAGGAATAAAATCGGCCAACGTCTTGCGACCTTCACCATCCGTAAACTGGCAAAGCACATCAAAAGGCTTATTAAAGAGGATTAATCTGGACAAGGGTTATTTTTTCGCTTTTATCTATTCTTACAGTTCATTCTCAGGAACTCCCAGCCATTATTAATTCTTTTTCTGTTCCCACTTTTTATGTGTACCTAATAAGGTTTTTTATACCCAAAAATAAAAAGGAATAAATTCCTGATTCATGAAAGGAATATTAATTTTTCAATTGCCAATATACCAGATATAGAAAAAGGAAATAATAATGGTTGCACCTAAAGAACTGGATTTGTGTATACACTGCGTGCATATAGGAGATCCTTCCTTTTGTATTACACAAACCAAGCAACGCATCACTATGGGTCAGATTGAAATCGTACAGGATTGTGAGGGCTATAGCTGCAAGCAATCTGCCGAGCTTATTATAGGTATAGAGTCATAACCACTTACAATTCCCTTTAAATTATTGTGGCTTTTAGAGCAATAGCTCTATAGTCATACCGGTTTTCTTCAATAAAGCACTGAATTAAAGGAGGAGGGTGCGGAAACACCCCTTTGTTTAATTATCGTCCAAACACCTTACATAAAGAAGAGTAATATGCTGTTTTTTAAAAGAAAAGCTACTGTTTGTGAATACTTCATTCCTTGATCTCGACCCTTGATAATTTTCGCATTCCCTGTAATACTTAGTTTTCAATTAAGGAAATCAGATATTTCTGACAAGGTTTTCAGAATATGGCTACTAAAAGAATAATAAGAAAAGCACCACAATTTGTTTTAGATTCAATTTCCAGCAGTATCAGGCAGTTCGGCTCAGATGCTGATTTACATCGCCAGACCAGCATACCTCAACCGACCATTACGCGACTAAGGCACCAAGGGATAAATAATCCGTCCATTGATTTGTTGCTTGACTTGGCAAAGGGGCTTGATAAAAGTCTGGATGAGCTGGTTGGGTTAACGGATTCAGCCACGGAATCGTTGGTTTCACAGTAAATATCATTATTTAACCCACAAATAATCCACCTATTTTTGTGCGTAAAATTTCACGTATATTTATTGTGCGTGTAACAAAAAGTTTACCCATAACACCATCAAGTATGTATTAATTCTGCGCTGTAATTGTCGTTGTACATAGTGTCCTCGAAATGTTTCGGATTAACTTCAGGAGACCATGTATGAAAGAGTCAAATACACAAAATATGGATGAGTTGAAAGAGTTTCTTCCTGGCGTCAAAGATGGCGCACATAAAGTGCCTGACCATCACTTTCATGCGGCCACTGGTCGCCTGGATAAACTCAGAGACATCATAGAAAAGAACCCGAGTAAAGTTAATGAAGCTGATAGCAGAGGGCAGGTAACGCTAGTATGGCCTATTTTTACTGCCCAGGTAGAAGCTGTCAGATACTGTCTTGAAAAAGGCGCAGATCCATTCCTGAAGCCACATCCCGAAGCGGCTTCACCAATGGAGGCGGCAGAAACGATGCGCAATGTGTCTGAAGCGCATAACCAGTGTTTTGAACTGATTCAAAAAGCAGCACAGGAAATTTTGCGTAAACGGATGCATGAACAGGTGCCTATTGAAATAAGCGAAAAGTTATCAGCTACTAGTCATTAAATTTTTATGTTCATGACTATAAAAGACCCTGGTGTTTGCTGGCAAGGATGTTGTTTCTATTGGCGAGGTTGAAATACTCAATGTTTGTCCGGGTATATATACGGGGCACGCAGATAAAAAATTCACATTCCTTAATGTAATTGGATAAGTACAACTATCCCAAGATAAAAAGGCAGGGTAATAGAGATATA
>DAOVJZ010000068.1 GCA_030632035.1 Granulosicoccaceae bacterium
ATCGCCCAATTAGTATCCGGATACATCACAGCCATACCTGTGAGTGTCAAGGTCATCACCGATAATGCCAGCGCCCAGTGATTAAGTCGCCAGTACCATGAGAAACGCTGGAAGTGTTTATCACTGTGTTTCTTTTCCGGTTTTATATGCACCGGAACTGATGTGGAATTCAGTGTGTACCATTTCACAACCCGGTTTTTATATTCACGATAAAACCACAACATGGAATGGCTATAGAAAAAGATAAGTACCAATACAACGATCCCCACCATAAATTTACCCACAACAAACATGCTGGGATATTTTTCAAAGTCGGATGTATTGCCATGTGGGTGATACTGTACAATTTTTTCACTTGCATCTTCATGACATTCCCGACAGGTTTCCAGTCTGTTCTGCTTGCTCACCATGGAATCAGGATCATCTGCCTTGTGGGTATCATGTCCACGATGACAATCAATACATCGCGCAACCTTTTCATTACCCAACCAGGCCAACTGTCCATGTGTGGTAGACATGTAGCTGGACACTTCTTTCTCATGGCAGTTGCCACAATTTTTCATTACCAACCGATGTGCAGGTAGTGTCTTGGCTTTACTTATCTCATGGGATGAATGGCAATCACTGCACGTAGCACTATCACCTTTCCAGGGGGTTTTTAATGCCGCGCCATGTACAGATTTTTTATATTCTTTTAACGCCTTTTCATGGCACTCACCGCACATTTGTGGTGAGTTTTCACGATGGTTCAGCGCGCGAGGATCAGATGATGGAAAAACATAATGTGCCGTATGACAACTGCTGCAATCAGCATTATTTTCCACTGATGTATTAGCATGAATCGAGCTCTGGTAATTAATGTTCTGAATAAAAACTGCCGGCTTTTCACTACGTTGTGAAAAAACACGCCCCACACCTTTGGTTTTTTTCTTTTTTATCTCTGGGTCAGATTGCTCATGACAGGAGGTACAATCTACAGTCTGTAGCTTCTCTTTTTTATGCGGTATTTCCTTGATATCACTATGACATGCAACACAGTCCAGTCCACCATGCAGGCTTTCTTTCATGGCGGCATGGTTTACATCCAATGCACGCTTTTTTCCCTCGCCATGTTCACCTGTGAAGGCGGCATACCCTTTCACGCCATGACATTCCAGACACGCACTATCACCTACATCATTACTTGATGCCGACAAAACGGAAGGGGAAATAAAAAACAAAGCCCAAACAAATAGAATCCGGATCATGATTAGCTACCAGAGAAGTAATAAATGTGCGCGTGCACAGGTTCAGTACTAAAGTGGTGGCTCATGAGAGCCACCACTTTACCCACTATTTTTTCGCCTTTTTAAACCCGTGGTTGTCACTGTCTTCAGGTGACCAGGATTTAGGCGGTTTCTTACCAAGGAACCAGCGATGCATTTCGGAATTCAGGATTTCATCCAGCTTGGCCTGAACCTTGTCCGCACCTTGCTTCTTGCCATTCTCACGACCATGTTTGATCAGCTCCTTGATTTGCGGAACCATTTCAAAATAGAAGCGATGCGCTACTTCAAACATACCTTCCCAATGTACATAGTCAGGAGCCAGCATGGCTGCACCATGGCGTGCACGACGACCTTCATGATGCCAGAGATAGAAATAGCTCCATTCAATTTCATCATTAAACTTGGTCTTATCAATCAGTTTTTCTTTCTTGAGAACCGTTATTAATTCTTTTGCAGGGATTGCAAATTTTTTGTTAAATAACTCAACAAAGGAATCCAGTTGTTCATAAAAATTATCAACCATGTTGCGTCCATGACAAGATGAACAAACTGATTTCATATCTTTACGACGATGTAACCATGGTTTTACTTTCTTTCCAGCTTTTTTCGCCTTCTCATCAATCTTGAAAGATACTGGCGCACGCAGGTTCCATGAGATACGTGAACCTATGTCATGGTTAACCGGCAGATCTTTTGTAGCTGACATGTGACAAGTCGCACAGGTAGGTGCCGCACTATAATCCTCACCTGGAATCCATTTGGCAGAATCCATATTCATCTTGTCGATGTTTGCACGGAATGCAATACCATGAACTGATGATTCATAAATTTCTTTTTGTGGATGATCAGGACCCAAATGACAACGGCCACAATTATCCGGATGACGCGCTTGTTCAACAGAGAAGTTATGTCGATAGTGACAGGCAGAACAGGCACCCCTTGAACCATCCGGGTTAACACGACCAATGCCTGTATTTGGCCAACTTGCCGAATTTAATGAACCATCAGACTCAACACGTACAATAGAACCGTGACAACCCATACAGCCAGAGGTCACAACGGGTGATGTGCCATGTAACATGGGTGCACCCTCAACAACTTCGGCTAGTACATTATCTAATGAACCAAGAATGTCTCCTGCCGAAGCATGGTGACTGGCATCAAATTCTTTGGTTTCTTTTTCGTGACAGCTACTGCAATCTTTGGGTGAAACAATCACGGAAATTGTGAAATCTTTATGTTTTATAGCATCCTTGTCCGTGGGTTCAGCCTTATGACATTCAAAACAGCCCACATTGGCACGGTAATGTTTAGAATCACCCCACATGTCATAAATGCCGGGAGTCTTTTCACGGTGACATGAAACACACTGGGCACTTTCCTTACTCAGGTGCTCAAAACCTTTTAATGTTTTTACCGGCTCACTTTTTTTATTACTTGAAGCCCATGTTGATGTACTGCTAAACCCTATAACCAATGCCATCAGCAACATCAAATATGCAAGTTTTCCGGATAATGGTTTGATAAACATTTTCTTTACCTTTTTAACTCTGTGCAGAGTTATTTCCTTAATAACAAAAAATACAGCTTGTAAAAGGGCTGGATATCTATTGATATCCAGCCCCGACAACAACAAACATTATTTACCAGTAGTAAACTCTGGATAGGCTTCCATACCACAATCTACTAAATCCAGTCCGTTGTATTCTTCTTCCTCGGTTACACGCAGACCCATCACCGCCTTGATAACCAACCAGGCAATGAAGCTGGCACCGAATACCCAGATAAAGATAGTGAGCAAACCAATAAACTGGCCACCAACAGTGGCGCCACTGTTTGTTAATGGCACAGCCATCAAACCCCACATGCCGACAACACCGTGAACGGAAATCGCACCAACCGGATCATCAATCTTTAATTTATCCAGCATGACGATAGAGAACACAACTAACACACCACCCACTGCACCAATCAGAGTTGCTGCTAATGGTGTTGGAGTTGAAGGTTCAGCTGTGATTGCCACCAAACCAGCCAATGCACCATTGAGTACCATGGTCAAATCAGCCTTGCCAAACAGGATACGGGCAATAAGCAGAGCAGCAATAGCACCACCTGCTGCTGCCGCATTGGTATTCAGGAATACCATCGCAACCGCGTTGGAATTGGCAATATCGCCCAGTTTCAATACAGAACCACCATTGAAACCAAACCAACCCATCCACAAAATGAATGTACCTAATGTTGCCAACGGCAGGTTTGCACCAGGGATCGGATGAATCTCACCGTTCTTGCCATACTTGCCCTTGCGTGGGCCAAGCAACAACACACCAGCTAATGCTGCTGCGGCACCCGCCATGTGCACAATACCGGAACCGGCAAAATCAGAGAAACCATAGTCATCACCCAAACTGAACATGCCAAATACTTTCTGGCCGCCCCATGTCCATGCACCTTCCATTGGATAGATGAATGCAGTCATCACAACGGCAAACAACAGGAACGCCCAAAGTTTCATGCGTTCTGCAACCGCACCTGAAACAATTGACATGGCAGTGGCAACAAATACAACCTGGAAGAAAAAGTCAGATGCACCTGAATAGACAGAGTCACCATCAAAACCATTTTCTGCTGATGCCTTCAATGCATCTGCAACCAGTGTTTTGCCACCGGCAATCCCTTCAAGGAATATGCCGCCGTCATACATGATGGCATAACCACATACCATATAAGCAGTACACGCGATCGCAAACAACATCACATTCTTGGTCAGAATTTCAGTCGTATTCTTCGATCGAACAAGTCCCGCCTCCAGCATGGAAAATCCGGCTGCCATCCACATAACCAGCGCACCGCACACCAGAAAGTAAAAGGTGTCCATGGCGTACTGTAATTGAAAAATATTATTTTCCATCTTGATTTCCTCCAGATATTTATAATGCTTCCGGACCGGATTCACCGGTACGGATACGCACTGCTTGTTCAAGGTTGTAGACAAAGATCTTGCCGTCACCAATCTTGCCAGTATTGGCAGACTTGGAAATAGACTCAATCACCTGATCAAGCTGATCAGCGGGAATGGCAACTTCTACTTTTACTTTTGGTAGAAAGTCCACGACATATTCAGCGCCACGATATAATTCAGTGTGCCCTTTTTGTCTGCCAAACCCTTTCACTTCCGTTACGGTGATACCACTCACACCGAGATCTGATAGTGCTTCACGCACATCATCCAGTTTGAATGGTTTAATAATTGCTGATACCAGTTTCATAGAAATAACCTCCTATCCTGAATTGGTTTAAAATTCTTTAGAAACAGTGAATACAACGCGACCGTCACAGACATCAGTCGCACAACCACCAGCCACGCCTGATGTATCTGTATAAGACAGATCCAGACCAACACCATCCAGTTCTGTTGATAAGCCAAGACTCCAGTCATCATAGTCATCGCCTTGCGCATCATCGTCATAGTCAGTTACACCATAATGAACGGCTGCAGTAATAGACTTGGTTACTGGCATCTCAACACCTAAATCCCAATAGACAGCATCATCAGCACCAAAAAAATCCGGGCTGTAATTAAATGTTAAACCTGCTGATACCGGGCCAATATCCTTGCTCACACCAAAGTGATATTCATCTGTATTGTTGGTATCAGTATTAGTGCCGGGATATTCGTAACGCAGAAAGCCCGCATCCAGTCCAATACCGCTAAACTCACCACTCCAGCCCGCATAAAGATCGACTTCGATACTGGCACTGTCATAGTTCACTGGAGCTGCTGTATCACTCTCAACATTGGATGCCCATACACCGGCATAAAGACCGCTCTTGTGGCCATAATCAAAACCACCCTGTATGGCCATATCGCCTTGTGTCTGACTAAAACCACGGAACACATAGTCACTGGTCAGGGCAACGTTACCCGTAAATTCTGCTATCGCTATGGTTGAAGCTGCCATCACACTGCCCGCTATTAATGTCTTGGTTAAACCTTTCATATCTTGTCCCCTTATATATAAAGTACGTTGTTAATAACTGATTTGATTCATTAAGCTATTGCTTGCCCGTTCTATTGCACGTCTTGTGCCAACATTTCTTTTCTTATATAAAACAATAGGTTAATTGATTATGTGACAATATATATGCGTTTTATTGCACCAATATAGAATGTGCATAAAATGAACTTGCACCAACATGAAGCAAATTATGGCTATAAAAATAACCGTGGATTCCGTACACTGCTCCCATGTTAAATTCCAAAGTCATTGATGATCTGGTCAAACATTTTGGCGATGTTCTGCCAAAAGAATTGAGTGAAACCCAAAGTGATATTGAAAAGAATGTTCGCTCACTGATCGAGGGTGCACTGGAAAAAATGGATCTGGTCACGCGCGAAGAGTTTGATACTCAGGTTTCCGTGCTGATGCGTTCACGTAGCAAGATTGAAGAACTGGAAAAACAGGTTGCTGAACTGGAGAAGCAACTACTTAAATAAACCATAGATACTGTTGTACGAATTGGATTCTCTTTCAAGACAAGGCAAAAATTGGCGAGAAAGCGGAGTTTACAAATAGTAAATGAGCAATTCGAGCTAATTTTTAACGATGTATTGGAAGAAAAGACTTTTGTACAACAGTATCTAATTCCATGGAAGGAATACTATGTCACTATCTATCGTTTATTGTCGCGCCCTTGCAGGCGTAAATGCCCCTGAGATTACTGTCGAAGTTCATCTCGCCAATGGTCTACCCAATATTTCACTGGTTGGACTCGCTGACACCGAAGTAAAAGAAAGCAAGGATCGCGTACGCGGTGCCATTATAAATTCCCGTTTTGAATTTCCGGCACGTCGTATCATTATTAATCTCGGTCCCGCTGATCTACCCAAGGAAGGCAGTCGTTTTGATCTGGCAATTGCACTGGGTATTCTGACTGCTTCCGAACAGGTCAATGCAAAATCACTTTCCCGTTATGAATTTATTGGTGAGCTTGCCTTGTCCGGCAAACTACGACACGTTAAAGGTATCTTGCCCGCAGTGATTCAGGCACGTAATGCAAATCGTATTGCCATCATACCGGAAGAAAATATTCAGGAAGCCTCGCTTGTCAGCGATGCAGAAATTATTCCTGCCAGTCATTTACTTGAAGTCTGTGCGCACCTGAATGGAATTGAATCATTACCTTTTTATAAAGCGGGAGCACAAACAAATAAAATTGAAGATACTCACCCTGATCTTGCTGACATTCGCGCACAACACCATGCCAAGAGGGCACTGGAAATTGCTGCTGCCGGTGGTCACAACCTGTTAATGATCGGCCCACCCGGCACTGGTAAAACCATGCTAGCCAGTCGATTGCCCGGCATATTACCTGATATGTCAGAAAGCGAAGCGTTGGAAACCGCTTCTTTGTATTCAGTCACGGACAATACCCTATCCATTAACAACTGGAAAAAAAGACCTTTCCGTACACCCCACCACACTGCATCCGGTGTGGCTCTGGTAGGTGGTGGTAGTCGTCCACGCCCGGGAGAAATTTCACTCGCGCATAATGGTGTCATGTTCCTGGATGAATTACCGGAATTTGATCGACGTGTACTGGAAGTATTGCGTGAACCATTGGAATCAGGACAAATCACGATTTCACGTGCCGCACGCCAATCAGAATTTCCAGCACGCTTTCAACTGATCGCTGCCATGAATCCCTGTCCTTGCGGTTACCTTGGTGATGACAGCAGTCGTTGTCATTGCACCAGTGAACAAGTACAACGTTATCGTTCGCGGCTATCAGGCCCACTACTGGATAGGATTGATATCCAGATTGAAGTACCCAAATTACCGCGAAAGGTTTTTCGTGAAAAAGAAAAAACTGAATCCAGCAAGACCGTTCGACTACGTGTCAATCAGGCGCGTGAGCAACAATATAAACGCTTTAACAAACAAAATGCATTGCTGTCTAATCGCGAGATTGAACAATCATGTCAGTTAAGTGAATCAGATAGCCAGTTATTTGAAAATGCAATTGAACAACTGGGGCTGTCTGCACGTGCTTATCATCGTATTTTAAGAGTGGCACGTACTATTGCTGATCTGGATGACAGTGAAGAGATTAATACCAAACACCTGACAGAAGCAATCTCTTATCGAAAACTGGATAAAAGAATCAATACCTATTAGACAAATAAAAAAGGCGAACCAAAGTTCGCCTTTTTCTCAAACTGAAGGCAACAACTTATTTGCTTTTAGATACCATGTGTTCAACCGCCGCTTTCACTTCGGCATCAGACAATGACATATTGCCACCCTTTGCAGGCATCATTAAACCAGGTTTACTACTGAAACCTTTAATAGCATGTTCTGCCAACACATCCATACCCTGTG
>DAOVJZ010000080.1 GCA_030632035.1 Granulosicoccaceae bacterium
GTACTGGATGCAATAGCCTCACGTCATCCTGATTTGTTAAACAAATTTGGTGGTCATGCGGCAGCAGCCGGTATGACCATGAAGCTGTGCGATCTGGATGCGTTTGTATCGGCTTTTGATAAGGAAGTGCGGCGTCATGTCAGCCCCGATGAATTAAAGGGTGTGATCGTCACTGACGGCGAATTGGACGCACAGGAACTGAATCTGGATGTGGCTGAGCTATTACGTAGTTCAGGTCCGTGGGGACAGGGTTTCCCTGAACCGGTCTTTGACGGCGTGTTTGAGGTGATTAACCGGCGCATTGTGGGGGACAAGCATCTCAAACTGTATTTACGTCACCCGAATGCCAAGCGTGGGATTGATGCCATTGCCTTTAATTTTGATGCCAGCAAGTGGCCTGAAAACAGCTCCAGAGTGGAAGTGGCCTATCGGTTGGATGTGAATGAATTCCGTGGCGAACGCTCACCCCAGATGATTGTGGAGCATGTCTGGCCAGTGTGATCGGCATTGTGTAGAATACCTGTACGATAAAACGCAGTATCGATTTACATCTAAATGTTAGAAATTAATCTTATTATTTCCCGAATTAAAGATATGCAAGGGCGTAGTGAAGCTCTGAGGGGGTATCTTTGACTTCGATATCAAGCAGGAACGTCTGGTAGAAGTCGTTCGCGAACTGGAAGATCCCACTGTCTGGAACAAACCTGAACGCGCCCAATCATTGGGCAAAGAACGTGTCCAACTTGAAAAAATCGTAAATATCCTGACTCGTATGGGTGATTCTCTGGGTGATTCTACTGAATTACTGGAACTGGCCGCTGAAGAAGATGATCAGGATACGGTGGATGAGGTTGTTTCTGATCTGGATTCTCTCGAAAGTGGATTGGCTGAACTCGAATTCCAACGTATGTTTTCTGGTGAGATGGATCCCAATAATGCCTTTCTGGATATTCAAGCTGGTTCTGGCGGTACCGAAGCACAGGACTGGGCCAATATGTTGTTGCGTATGTTCCTGCGTTGGGGTGAGCGCCACGGTTTCAAAACCGAATTAATGGAAGTCTCCGAAGGGGATGTGGCCGGTATCAAGAGTGCTACGATCAGGCTTGAAGGTGAGTATGCCTATGGTTGGTTGCGTACTGAAACCGGGGTGCATCGTCTGGTGCGCAAATCACCCTTTGATTCCGGTAATCGTCGCCACACTTCATTTGCATCTGTTTTTGTTTCTCCCGAGATTGATGATGACATTGATATCGAGATCAATCCTGCTGATTTGCGTATTGATGTGTACCGTGCCAGTGGAGCTGGTGGACAGCATGTAAACCGGACAGAATCAGCTGTGCGCATTACTCATAATCCCAGTGGAATCGTGGTACAGTGCCAGAACGATCGTTCCCAGCATAAAAATAAAGATCAGGCCATGAAACAATTGAAGGCCAAGTTGTATGAGCTGGAAATGCAAAAACGACGTTCAGAATCACAGGTAGTAGAAGAATCCAAGGCTGATATTGGTTGGGGTAGTCAGATCCGATCCTATGTACTGGATCAATCGCGTATTAAGGATTTACGCACCAATGTAGAAACAGGTAATACTCAAGCAGTATTGGATGGCGATCTGGATCAGTTTATTGAAGCGAGTTTGAAGAGTGGTTTATAGTTTTTTAACTAATTTAGATGATTGGAACTATGGCAGAAGAAACAGTACAAGACGAACAGGAACAAATTAGACAACGGCGTGAAAAGCTGACCGCATTGCGTGAAGAGGGTATTGCATTCCCGACTGATTTTCGGCGTGATGTTGTCGCGGGTGAATTACATGCCGAGTATGGTGAAAAAACGGCAGAAGAACTGGAAGCACAGCCAGTTCGCGTAAAGATTGCCGGACGCATGATGACACGTCGTGTGATGGGTAAAGCAAGTTTTTGTCATGTTCAGGATATGTCCGGGAAAATACAATTATATGTGACCCGCGATGTGTTGCCTGAGGGTTATTATAACCAGCAATTCAAGAAATGGGATATCGGCGATATTCTCGGTGCGGAAGGTGTTTTATTCAAGACCAAAACCGGTGAGTTGAGTGTCAAGGTTGATAATATTCGCTTGTTAACCAAAGCACTGCGTCCTTTACCAGAAAAGTTTCATGGATTATCTGATCAGGAAACCAGGTACCGTCAACGTTATCTTGATCTGATCATGAATGATGTTACACGCAAGACCTTTATTGTTCGTACTCATATTATTAATTTTATTCGAGAATTTTTGACTAGCAGTGGTTTTCTGGAAGTAGAAACCCCGATGATGCAGACTATTCCTGGTGGAGCTACTGCACGCCCGTTTGAAACGCATCACAATGCACTCGATATGGGTCTGTATTTGCGTATTGCCCCCGAGCTTTATTTGAAACGCCTGGTGGTTGGTGGTTTTGAGAATGTATTCGAAATTAATCGCAACTTCCGTAATGAGGGGCTTTCTACTCGTCATAATCCTGAATTTACCATGGTCGAGTTTTATCAGGCTTATGCCGATTATCATGATCTCATGAACCTGACCGAACAAATGTTACGCCAGTTGGCACAACAGGTATTGGGTAAAACAACAGTCACTTATCAAGGTGAGGAATATGATTTTGGTAAATCGTTTACACGCATGACCATAAAAGAATCTATCCTGCATTTTAATCCTGATCTCAAGTTGTCAGATATTGACGATATTGATTCTGCGCGCAAAGTGGCGGAAGGATTGAAAATTCCATTAAAAGACTCATATGGTCTTGGTAAGGTTCAGATTGAAATCTTTGAAAAAACTGTTGAACATCGTTTGATGGATCCCACTTTTATTACTGCTTATCCAGTTGAAGTGTCACCGCTGGCACGGCGTAATGATGATGATCCATTTGTGACCGATCGATTTGAATTCTTTGTCGGTGGTCGTGAGATTGCTAATGGTTTTTCCGAGCTGAATGATGCTGAAGATCAAGCCGAGCGTTTCCGCAAACAGGTTGAAGAAAAAGATGCGGGTGATGATGAAGCCATGCATTTTGATGAGGACTATATTACGGCGCTGGAACACGGTATGCCACCAACAGCAGGTGAGGGTATCGGCATTGATCGTCTGGTGATGTTATTTACTGATGCCCCTTCTATTCGGGATGTACTGTTGTTCCCGCATATGCGTCCCAAAGCATAATCCAGTTTATTTATTCCGATGGCTGTTGAGATAGAGCGTAAATTCCTCGTTACCGGGGAAGGCTGGCGTTCTGGTGCCAAAGGCCAGCTTTGTCAGCAGGGCTATTTGTCTATTACCAATGAAGTGGCTGTACGGGTGCGTATTCTGGGTGACACAGCATCGCTCACGGTCAAAGGCATGGGTACATCTATTTCACGACCGGAATTCGAATATCCGATTCCACTTACTGATGCACGTGAAATGCTGGAAAAGCATTGCCTGAAGCCAATTGTAGAGAAAATACGTTATCACGTTGTGTATGCAGGAAATACATGGGATGTAGATGAATTCCAGGGAGATAACACAGGACTGGTATTGGCAGAAATAGAGTTGGAAAACGAACAACAAGTGATAGAGTCACCTCCATGGGTTGGAGATGAAGTTACGGGTGATACGAGCTATATAGAAATAAATCTGGGAATTACAACCTACAGGGAATGGCGAACATTTGTTTGAAACAGTTGGGTGAAGTGATTGAAGAACTGGTTTATTCCAGAGGATGGTACTAGATTTCATCACGGTAGGTATGGACAATATCCATAATACCGTTAAATATCTTTTCTGCTTTTTCTTTTTTTATAGTTCGTGCGGCAGTCTTTTTTGATTCTGGCTTGAGCGTTTGCTCGTAAATAAAGTTATCTATAATAGATTGAAAATCCTGCGGCGTGATCTGGTTTCGGTATCTTGATAATCTTTGCGCAATATAAACCATGGAATTACCAGTAATCCGGTCATATCGGTTAATAATCGCTGAACGTTGATTGATCCCTTTTAATATAGTTTCCTGTTTTTTGTTAGACAACTTTGCACAGCGACCAATGAGCTGGAAATAGGTTTTTTTGAAATCAGCAATATGAGCATGTCTTCCAGAAGTAATTTCCAGATCTTTTTTGCTGGCGTATTTACTCTTCATAATATCAAGGAACTCCTTGTCTGCAAGCTCCTTTCCTTCAGTTGCTGCTTTTGGCAGTTCTCGTAAAATATCACGCAGGCAGAAAACAGCATCCCATGTAATACCATCTTCGACCTTATGTGGTCCCTTGACTGATTTAACATGTTCAAACCAGGCGCAGGATTTTCTGAAGTTATTAGTATGTCTTTTACCCGTAGTATCTGACAAAAGGGTATTTATCTGATGTTGGGTGAACCCGGTTTTATACAGGGTGAGTTCATTTTTTGTGTTTTCGAAAACATTGTCAAACAGTTTTAATGATTTATGTTGACTGAATTTTTCAATGCTTTTTTTCTTACCCGTTATCAGGAAGTCAGTAATTTGGGCAAAGGTCTGTATGATGTATTTGGCCTTGTTTTTTTGCTCTGTAATTGTGGTCGACATACGTTCGACATCATCGAAACGATAATCATGATGGAATAATCCAAATTGTCTTACCGAGCCATAATCTATAATTCCGCAATCCATGAGGATGTTATCACCATCCCAATCCAGCCAGCAGAATATATATTCAACTTCGAAACGTGCTGTTGTACGCGCAAAGCTTTCTGATATTTTTTCGAGGAAATGAGTGTATTTTTCTTTATTGGATTTATACTTTGGCCATTTTTCATTTTTCCTCTGTTGCCCAATATAATAATCAACAACCTGTTTAAGATTTTCAAGATTTCCTTGTTTTATATGATGAAAGAAGTGAGCAGGGCGCAACAGATTTTTGGATGCGCGCACATTAATAGAGGTACTGTCATCAAATGAAACAACAGCAAGTGTTCTTTCCGTTGGAATATCATTCTGGAAAAAAATTTCACTCATTATGGTGGTGTAGATACCATCAACCAGATCAGCAAGACCACATCCATAGGACACATTTTTATCACCGGTTTTGAAAAATTTATTCTGTGTCGCTGTTGCCGGACTCAGGGAAGTAGCACCAGTGCCACAACTGGAAATATCCCATGTGCTGTTTTTTGTTTCAAAAAAACCATTCCATATGCCGCGACCATCACCTGATGTTCGGCCGGTTTTATCAGGATGTTGCATCTGGAGATAGCGGGTTGCCATGTATGTTCCGGACAGTTTGTCCTTTTTTGGTATATGGGTTTTATGAATAATGTCATATTCATTAATGATCTGAATCGAAAAGGTGTCGAGAATGGCTTTACATAGATTGTTGTTGAGTTTTTCTGGATGGCCCTTGGGTATCAAGCCCATTTCTTTTGCTAACGGGAAATTAAAATAGAATACTGTTCCGCCATGGCGTTTTTTTGCTCCATAATCAACAAAGCCATCGGGCACAGCTTGCTTAAAGGGATGCTTGCCATTAATGCGTTTAAAGCGAGGATAATTTGTAACAGAGTTACTCATCGCCCCGCCTTTTTTTATTAAACCAGACATACTCTTTATTATAGGCACGAAACAGAATGTCTTTAGCAATATAACTATATGAAAAACATCGTTATATTATTTAATTTTCTAGTGGAAGGCTGATTTCCAGGGCTGAAATGATGGATTGGTGCAATTTTTGTGTAATTTGTTCAGGATGTGACCAGTTTTTGCAGTTCAGCCACATCATCACGTGCCTGTTCCAATGCTTCAATACTTTCCTTTGGAGTCAGGCCCAATTTTTTGAAGGCAGGGATGTCAGTCCAGTTGAGTTTGGTATAAGGGTGATCGGTTCCCATGTAACTATGCAGGTTGGCGATCATGACGATATCAGCATAATCAACATCATCACTGTGGTAACGCTCCAGACTTTCATGTTCAACAACAACCGTAATCAATTCTTCCGGGAAGTTCCAGAGCTCCATAATGGCGCGGCCAATAGTGATATGGTGATCACGGATTGTTTTTTCCAGAAAACCATCCTGCTTGAGTAATTGAAGATTTTGTTCAAAACGTTTGATAATAGGCAGGGCACCAATATCATGAACAAGCCCGGCCAGCATGGCCTGATCCGGCTCAAGTTGGGTATAACGATCGGCAAATATATAACTGATGGCGGCAACTTGTGTGCTGTGCAACCAGACCTTGCGCATGTATTTTTTCAGGATAGCAGATTTGGAATGATACAGTTGTTCCATCACCAGACTGGTTACAAGATTGCGTACCAGTTTGTTTCCTAAACGAGTAACCGCCATTTTAAGATCAGTAATTTCAGAACGCCCTCGCATTAGCGGGCTATTTGCTACCTGTAACATACGTGCGGCAAGAGCGGCATCGGCACTTATAATTCGTGTTATGACCTCGGTATTTGCATTTTGATCTTCAACGACTTCCTTTACCTTATTAGCCACCTCAGGCAGGGTAGGAAGCACAATTCGATTGTGCTGGATATCTTCAACCAGTCCTTCCAGAAATTCTTTTGTTTCCATTCTTCTAATTATTCTTCTTTTTGAGATTCTTCCAAAGTATAGGGTAATTCACTCAGTTCGAGTACAGGGCCATTTTTATTTTTCAGGTGTATTTTTGTTTTCTCGGCACTGGCAATCTGGATGACAGCGAGCACATCATAGCCACCACTGTCTGATGGGAAGGCGCTAACAATTTTACCCGTGCCCTGACCGCTGGTATCTCCTGCGGCAAACAGAGGATCACCCGGCATAACAGGCTCATCAGTTTTGATATTAGCCTTGTACATATGTCGTTTTAATTTACCTAGATATTGCATTCGTGCAAC
>DAOVJZ010000217.1 GCA_030632035.1 Granulosicoccaceae bacterium
ACTACCGCACCAATGATTTCAACAACATTTCCGGAACTCATGTTTCGATCCTCTGTTTAAATTTTAAATCTTTATTGCATGAGCGGTCTTTTGAGCGCTCATGCGAAAATTCTCTAGACTGCCGCCGCACCACTTACGATTTCAGAAATTTCCTGCGTAATCGCGGCCTGTCTCGCCTTGTTATAAACAAGCTGCAGTTCATCAATCAATTCACCTGCATTATCTGATGCACTCTTCATCGCAATCATTCGAGCTGCCATTTCACAGGCAACATTTTCAACCACACCCTGATAAACCAGTGATTCAACATAACGCATCATCAATGCATCCAGTACTTCTTTTGCATCAGGCTCGTAGATGTAATCCCAATGATGTTTCAGCTCTTCATCATTCGCTGATTCCAGTGGTAATAACTGAATAACATCTGCCTTTTGGGTCATGGTGTTAACAAATTCATTATGCACAATATAAAGGCGATCGATTTTGCCTTCATCATAGGCATCCAGCATGACCTTCACCGTACCGATCAAATCATTGATTGATGGTGCATCACCAATATGGGTCGCCTGGGCAACCATATTCACATTGATACGCTTGAAAAACACCGATGCCTTCTGGCCAATCGTACACACATCAACTTCAATGTCCTTATCACTCCACGCTTTCATGGAATTGATTGCCATACGGAACATGTTGGTGTTCAAACCACCACACAAACCACGGTCAGATGAAATAAGGATATAACCAACACGCTTAACCTCACGATCCTGCATGTAAGGATGATGATACTCAGGATGTGATTGTGCCAAATGACCGATTACATTATGAATCTTTTCAGAATAGGGACGAGATGCACGCATACGATCCTGTGCCTTACGCATTTTACTCGCAGCAACCATTTCCATTGCTTTGGTGATCTTCTGAGTATTCTGAATACTCTTGATCTTTGTGCGTATTTCTTTTCCGACTGCCATTTTTCTCAGCTCTATCCGTTATCAATTAATAAGTGCCGGTTTTCTTAAAGTCTTCAACCGCTTCTTTAAGTTTGGCTTCATGTTCATCATTCAAATCAGGTGTTGCTTCAATGCTTTCCAGCAAATCAGCAAATTTGGAACGAACATGTGAAATTAACGCATGTTCAAAATCCACCACTTTTTTGATTTCAACATCATCAAGATAACCGCGTTCAATCGCAAATAATGAAACCGCCATTTCGGCAACGCCTAATGGTGCATACTGGTTCTGTTTCATGAGTTCGGTTGCACGTTGCCCACGTTCCAGTTGACTACGTGTGGCTTCATCAAGATCCGAAGCAAACTGTGCAAAGGCGGCCAATTCACGATATTGCGCCAGCGCCAAACGCACACCACCACCGAGCTTCTTGATGATATTGGTTTGTGCTGCACCACCTACGCGAGATACCGACAGACCCGCGTTAATCGCAGGACGGATGCCGGAGTTAAACAAATCAGACTCAAGGAAAATCTGTCCGTCTGTAATCGAAATTACGTTAGTGGGTACGAATGCAGATACGTCACCAGCCTGTGTTTCAATAATAGGCAAGGCTGTTAATGAACCGGTCTTGCCTTTGACTGCGCCATTAGTCAGTTTTTCAACTTCATCAGCATTGATACGTGCCGCACGTTCCAGCAAACGGGAATGCAAATAGAAAACGTCACCCGGATAGGCTTCACGGCCTGGTGGACGACGTAACAACAATGAAACCTGACGATAGGCCCATGCCTGCTTGGTCAAGTCATCATAAATAATCAGTGCATCTTCACCCTTGTCACGGAAGTACTCACCCATGGTACAACCGGCATAAGGTGCAATGTATTGCATGGCTGCCGATTCGGCCGCTGTCGCTGCAACAATAATGGTATGTTCCATCGCGTCGTGTTCTTCGAGCTTACGCACCACGTTGGCAACAGAAGAGTTTTTCTGACCAATTGCAACGTAGATACATTTAATACCTGTGCCTTTCTGGTTGATGATGGCATCAATCGCAACCGCCGTCTTACCTGTCTGGCGATCACCAATAATCAATTCACGCTGACCACGACCGATTGGCACCATGGCATCAATCGCTTTCAAGCCGGTTTGTACTGGCTGGTCAACTGACTTACGAGAGATTACACCCGGTGCGACTTTTTCAATCGGTGATGTGCCAGCCGCTGTAATCGGGCCTTTACCATCAATTGGATTACCCAGTGAATCGACAACGCGACCCAACAAGCCTTCACCAACCGGTACTTCCAGAATACGGCCAGTACATTTAACCTGGTCACCGTCTGAAATATGTTTGTAATCACCCAGTACCACAGCACCTACGGAATCTTTTTCCAGGTTAAGTGCCATACCGAATGTGTTGCCGGGGAACTCAATCATTTCACCTGACATTACATCGGTAAGTCCGTGAATACGGGCAATACCATCTGTCAGACTAACGACTGTGCCTTCATTACGAGCTTCGGCGACAACATCGAATTTCTGGATGCGTTGTTTAATTAGTTCACTAATTTCTGAAGGATTAAGTTGCATGTCCCTTCTTCCTCAAAGTTTATTGACGTAAGTCGTTTGCAAGTTTTTCAAGACTGCCTCGTGCTGAACCATCAATCACCAGATCACCGGCTTTAATGATTGCTCCACCAAGCAATTCGCTATTTATTTCACACTTCAATGTAACATCTCTGCCTAACCGCACCTTAAGTGCTGCGGCGACCTTGTTGCGTTGTGCATCGCTGACAGGAAATGCACTGATCATCACGGCTTCCTGTGAACGCTCATGATCGGCACGCATTTTTTCAAACAGAATGGCTATCTCCGGCAACACACCAATGCGATGATTTTCAGCCAACAAACGAACAAAGTTTTTACCTTCTTCGTTCAGGTTGTCGCCGCTAACATCAATCACAATGCTAGCGGTATCTGCAGCAATCATACGTGGATTACTAAGCACATCGGCCATGTTGTCATCACTGGCAATCAATGCACTGACTGCAAGCATGTCACTCCACTGTTTCAGTGACTGACTATCGCGTGCAAGCTCGAATGCGGCTTGTGCGTAAGGACGTGCGATTGTTGCCTTTTCTGCCATTTGTTTTTCCGATTAAATCTGTGACGCCAGTTTTTCCAGCATATCGCTGTGAGACTGTTCGTTGATTTCTTTTTCCAGTACCTTGCCGGCACCAGCTACTGCCAGAGAAACAACTTGTCCACGCAGTATTTCTTTTGCACGGTTGGCTTCCTGATCAATTTCAGCACGGGCTGCTACCAGAATGCGTTCACCTTCTGCGCGTGCATCATTCTTGG
>DAOVJZ010000079.1 GCA_030632035.1 Granulosicoccaceae bacterium
ACCACATTTCGAACTAACCCGGTTACAGGCAGTGTGCTTGAGTCTGGTGATGAGTTTGATTCAGGTCATCAGTGTTGTGGTATCAACCGTGAAACCGATTAAACCATAAAAAAACTATATTTTATTAGAGTAAATTTATTCTGGTTTTAATTTTATATTTAACACAAGTTAACATATTCTCCCTCATTATCGGATTAGGTTCTGCCGAAATACTAAACATACTTAATTGTGATGAAGAGGGTAGTTCACATGCCGCTGGATATAGAAATTAAAGCACAAGAAGAGAAGGTCATTATCAAATTACCTGTTAAATTTGATATGAATGTTGCAGATAACTTTCGGGATGCGATTTGCAAGTTGCCAGGATATATTTTGAATTATGAGCTGGATATGGGGAATACAGAATACATGGATGCGGCGGCTCTGGGAAGTTTGATGCTACTCAAGCATGAAAAGTCAAATGCAAGGAAGATAGAAATGATAAATTGTAATGCGGAAATATACCATCTGCTCATGTTAATGGATTACGACAGGATGTTTGATATCATAAGTAACGGTAGTGAGTTACAGGGAAAAGATAATACTGTTCATGTCGCCTGATTCCGGATTATTTATCAGGTTGGTTTTATTTTTCAGCTTATTTTTCTTCAGACAAAAATAATGCAGGATTGACACGTGCATTATTCAGACTGATGCCCCAATGCAGGTGCGGACCGGTAGCACGACCGGTTGCGCCCACTGTTCCGATCACATCACCACGCTTTACTGTATCCCCGGTTTTAACCTTGATGCTGTTCATGTGTCCATAAAAGGTCACTAGCCCCTGACCATGATCAAGAAACACGGATTTGCCATTAAAGAAATAGTCTCCGGTTTCGACGACTCTGGCAGGTGCCGGTGCAACAATGGGGGTGCCGGTTTTGGCAGCGATATCCATTCCACTATGTGGTTTACGTGGTTTATCGTTAAAGAAACGACGCAGGCCGAATGAACTGCTTTTCCTGCCATTAACAGGTGCAATAAAGTTCATATCAATATTGCTGGCATCACGCCAGTGCCTTAATGCAGCCTTGATACGTTTTTTTTCTTTCCAGTGACGTGCCAAATCTTCTTTATTAAGGTCAACCTTCTTTTTATTTACTTTCAGTCTTTGTGTAAGATATTTTTTTTGATTAATATTGAACTGATGACTCATTTTCTGGCCATTACTGGTTTTGATTTTCAGACGGTGTTTACCGGGTTGGGTAGATAGTGGAATACCGACTATGGCCTGCCATTGCTTTTTATTGGATACCACCAGAACACGGCGTTTGTTATAAGTCACTTCGGGTGGTTTATTATCATTATTTTCTAATGACACAATCACAATACCACCGGGAACATGTTCAGACAACGGGATGGCATGACTGGTATTTAACAGCCCCAGCCAGAGTAAAAGAATCAGGTAAAATGCATGATTACGATATATCATTTTTTAATTTTAGCTCTTTTGTTTAGTGACAGTAGAAATAATCTTGCCTTTTCCAAGACGGGTTTCAATCCTGTCACCGGTTTCAAGTTCTGATGCCTTGCGGATCAGCTTGTTTTCCGGGATTTTATTGACGATGGCATAACCACGATCCAGTGTTGCCAATGGGCTGACGGCATCCAATGCACGTGCAAGCAAGGCAATGTTCTGTTGTTTATTGTTAATAATATCATGCTGTGATCGGTGCATGCGATGGAATAAATTCTGGCTCAACTGTTGTTGTTCCTTGATACGGTGCAAGGGCGTATGCTGGTTAATGTGCGCATGTAATTCAGACACTTTGGCAACAGCATGTCTGATAGATGAACGTATCGCATTTTTCATACGCTGTTCCTGTTCATCCAGTCTTTGTGCTACATCCTGCAAGTAGCGGCCGGGATGGCGTAGTCGTTTGGATAACCAGTCTAGTCGTTGTGTACTTTGTTGCAGATTTTTTTGAACAAGGTTGAACAGGCGTGACTGTATATAGCGAACAGACTGCAACCATTCCTGTTGATCGGGTGTAACCAGCTCAGCTGCCATAGAAGGAGTAGCTGCGCGTGTATCAGCAACAAAATCAGCAATCGTAAAATCAATCTCGTGACCAATGGCACTGATGACCGGAATATCAGAATCAAAAATAGCACGTGCAACGATTTCTTCGTTAAATGACCACAAATCTTCCAGTGAACCGCCACCACGCGCCAGGATAATCACATCACATTCTTTACGTTCTGATACCTGTTTGAGCATACGTGCAATTTTTGTCCTGGCATCTTCACCCTGTACAGGTACGGGATAAATAACAACCGGGATAGATGGAAAACGGCGTTTTAGAACAGTTAGAATATCCCGGATAGCGGCACCACTGGGTGAAGTGATAACACCAATCTGTTTGGGCAGGTCAGGCAAAGGTTTTTTATGCGTTTCATCAAATAGACCTTCGCTAGCCAGTTTTTTCTTTAATTCTTCAAAGGCACGACGCAGCGCACCATCACCTGCTTCCTCCATACTTTCAACAATCAGCTGATAATTACCGCGTGCCTCATACACACTGACACGCGCACGCACCAGCACTTGTAACCCGTTTTCCGGTTTAAATTTAATTAATTGGTTACGGCCACGAAACATGGCGCAACTGACTTGCGCGGATTCATCCTTGAGTGAGAAATAAATATGACCAGAAGCAGGCCGCGCTACGTTGGAGAGTTCACCTTCCAGCCAGATCAGTGGAAAGTTGCCTTCCAGTATGTCACGCACTTCACGGTTAAGCCGTGAAACGCTAAATACATCGCGCTGGATCTCGATAACTTCGTTTTCTTCCATTTTTCAAAATACAAAGGCCGGGAAGCCCCGGCCTTTGGTTATATAACGAGAGTTTATTATCTCAGGTATGAAGGAGGTTGGGCACCTTTTTCATTCATAGATTGTGTGTAGCCCAATTCGCCCTGGCGCTGTACCTGGTTAGCTAATTTGATGGCCTTTACATAATCTTTCTTTTTGGCCGCTTTGGCTGCCTTCTTGAGAATTTTGCCTGAATCACGCCATGTGCCACCGACAGATGCTGCCTTTTTCATGGATGCCTTGGCTGCTGCTTCAGCTTCTTTATAGCCATCAGCTGTTGCCATAGGTGTGGTTGCACAACCGGCAAGTAGAGCAAGAGATAGGAAAGTAGCACTAATAATAGTATTCAATTTCATTTTGTGTCCCCCTGTTGGTGGTATGTTATTGGTCAACCAGCACCATTTCCGGCGCTTCCATCTGAATATATTCATCTGAATATATATAGGCTAACCAGTTTACCCGCCCGCCGTCAAACTCTATAATTAGCCGCTAACATTCAAACCTAGCGGAATATTCCATTATGCAGATAGTTGAGGAAGCACTGACATTTGACGACGTACTACTAATCCCGGCCCACTCGACCGTCCTGCCCAAAGAAGTCGCCTTAAAAACGCTGTTTACGCGTGAAATTGCGCTGAATATCCCTCTGGTCTCAGCGGCCATGGATACTGTCACAGAATCCCGTCTGGCTATTGCCCTTGCTCAAGAAGGGGGAATCGGCGTTGTCCACAAAAATATGACGGTTGAAGCGCAGGCAGTTGAAATCAGGAAAGTGAAAAAATTCGAGAGCGGGGTTATCAAGGACCCGATCACGGTCTCACCCAGAACCAGTATCCGCGAGGTGCTGGAACTGACCCGCGCCAATAATATATCCGGTGTACCGGTCGTCGATGGTCAGGAACTGGTCGGTATTGTGACTCACCGGGATTTGCGTTTCGAGACCCGTTACGATGAGCCGGTTTCTGTGGTTATGACACCCAAAGACAGATTGATCACAGTCAAAGAGGGTGCAGATAAAGACGAAGTGCAATCTCTGCTGCACAAGCACCGTATTGAAAAGGTGCTGGTCATCAATGACAATTTCCATTTGCGTGGCATGATCACTGTAAAGGATATTCAAAAAGCCACAGATAAACCTTTTGCCTGTAAAGACGATCAAGGTCAATTACGTGTTGCCGGTGCGGTTGGTACAGGTGCCGAAAGTAAAGAGCGAGTTGATGCGTTGGTAAAAGCCGGTATTGATGCCATTGTTGTTGATACTGCACATGGTCATTCCCAAGGTGTACTTGATCAGGTGAAGTGGGTTAGAGACAATTATAAAGATGTACAAATCATAGGCGGCAACATTGCAACCGCTGAAGCCGCGAAAGCACTAGCCAAGGCCGGTGCCGATGCGGTTAAAGTCGGGATTGGCCCGGGCTCTATTTGTACAACCCGTATTGTGGCCGGTGTTGGTGTGCCGCAGATTACAGCGATCACCAATGTAGCCAAGGCACTGAAGGGAACCGGTATCCCATTGATTGCCGATGGCGGTATTCGCTTTAGTGGCGATTTATCCAAGGCACTGGCTGCCGGTGGTTTTTCAGTTATGGTAGGTAGTATGTTGGCAGGTACCGAAGAAGCACCGGGTGAAATTGAAGTGTTTCAGGGACGCTCCTATAAATCTTATCGAGGTATGGGTTCATTAGGTGCGATGTCGGGTTCACAAGGTTCCAGTGATCGTTACTTCCAGGAAGGTAATGAGGCGGACAAGCTGGTACCGGAAGGTATTGAAGGCCGTGTACCTTACAAGGGTAGTATGATTGCGATTGTGCATCAGCTTATGGGCGGTGTACGTGCAAGTATGGGATACACAGGTTGTGCGAACATAGATGATATGCGTGGCAAGGCGAAGTTTGTGCGTGTAACCGGCGCCGGTTTGCGCGAAAGCCATGTACACGACGTCAACATCGTGAAAGAAGCGCCTAACTATAGAACTGACTAAATCATCAGGCATAGAACTAATGACAAACATTCATTCTGATCGAATCCTGATACTGGATTTTGGTTCCCAGTACACACAATTAATTGCGCGTCGCGTGCGCGAAGCCGGTGTGTATTGTGAAATTTATTCATGGGACAACGATGCCGATACCATCAAGGCATTTGCGCCTACCGGTATTATCCTGAGTGGTGGACCGGAGTCGGTCAATATGGATGATCCACCACGTGTCGATCAAGTTGTGTTTGAACTGGGTGTGCCGGTACTGGGTATTTGTTACGGCATGCAGACCATGGCCGCCCAGCTTGGTGGTGAAGTCGAAAATTCTGATCATCACGAATACGGTTATGCGCAAATACGCGCGCGTGGTCATTCGCGTTTATTAAAAGATATTGAAGATCACACAACTGAAGAAGGCTATGGCCTGCTGGATGTGTGGATGAGCCATGGTGATCGTGTTAATAAAATCCCAGATGGTTTCAAAGTCATTGCCAGCACCGATAATGCACCTATTGCCGGTATAGCCGATGATAAACGTGGTTTTTATGGTTTGCAGTTCCATCCTGAAGTAACACATACCCATCAAGGTGATCGTATTATCTCTCGTTTTGTAAACGAGATTTGTGGTTGTGCCGCATTGTGGACAGCGGGCAATATCATTGAAGACAGCATTGCCAGTATTAAGGAACAGGTTGGTAGTGATGAAGTCGTGCTGGGTTTATCCGGTGGTGTCGATTCTTCTGTCGTGGCTGCATTGTTACACAAGGCGATTGGTAAACAACTGGCTTGTATTTTTGTAGACAACGGCCTGTTGCGTTTGCACGAAGGTGATCAGGTCATGGCCACCTTTGCCGAACACATGGGAATCAAGGTGATTCGTGTGAATACAGAAGAACGTTTCCTGTCGGCATTGAAGGGTATTGATGAACCAGAAAAGAAACGCAAGATCATAGGCAATATGTTCATCAATGTATTTGAAGAAGAGGCCGATAAGCTCAAGAATGCAAAATGGTTGGCACAAGGTACGATTTATCCCGATGTAATTGAATCGGCGGGTTCTAAAACCGGTAAGGCGCATGTGATCAAGTCACACCACAATGTGGGTGGTTTGCCGGAAGACATGACACTGAAATTGGTAGAACCTTTGCGCGAATTATTTAAAGACGAAGTGCGCAAAATTGGTACTGAACTCGGTTTACCTTATGAAATGGTTTACCGTCATCCGTTCCCCGGTCCGGGTTTGGGTGTGCGTATTCTAGGTGAAGTCAAAAAGGAATATGCTGATATATTGCGTCAGGCAGATGCCATTTTTATTGACGAACTTTACAAAAATGATCTGTATGACAAAGTCAGCCAGGCATTTACCGTTTTTATTCCGGTTAAATCAGTGGGCGTTGTTGGTGATGCACGCCGTTATGACTATGTTGTTGCCGTACGCGCAGTTGAAACCATTGATTTCATGACTGCACGTTGGGCGCATTTGCCTTACGAAGTGTTGGGTACTATATCAAATCGTATTATTAACGAAGTGTCGGGTATCAGCCGTGTTACTTATGATATTTCTGGTAAACCTCCTGCCACAATCGAGTGGGAATAATTTCTTAAGCCCCTGAAGCGGCGCTGGTATAGTTGGAAAGAAATTTGAAATTAGCGGTAAGTCGTTCTCGCACATCCATGTGCTCCACGACATAAGGACATCCTGTCCAAAACTCCGCATTCTCGTTTCTTTTTGCCTTGCCATCATCCACTTCAGGAACTTAAGAAAAAATGGCTTTATTAATGCAACATTCAAATCACGAACACTGGATGCAGCACGCACTTGATTTGGCTGATAAGGCCGAACAGGAAGGCGAGGTGCCCGTTGGTGCCGTCCTGATCAAAAATGATGAAATTATCGGTGAAGGCTGGAACCATCCTATAACAAAGCATGATCCCACTGCCCATGCCGAGATCATGGCATTACGTGCGGGGGCAAAAAAAATCGGGAACTATCGTCTGGTTGATACCACTTTATATGTC
>DAOVJZ010000120.1 GCA_030632035.1 Granulosicoccaceae bacterium
AGGGAAATTTGGCCAACCGTGAGCCTGAAATGCTCAAGCGTTGGGATGAAATGGAACTCTATAAAAAAATTCGTGAAGCCGGTAAGGGAAAAGAAAAATTCATTCTTCATGATGGCCCTCCCTATGCCAACGGCGAGATTCATATTGGCCACGCTGTTAACAAGATCCTGAAAGATATTATTGTTAAGTCAAAAAACCTGAGTGGTCTTGATGCTCCTTATGTTCCGGGTTGGGATTGTCATGGTTTGCCTATCGAGCTGAATGTTGAAAAGAAAATCGGCAAGGCCGGTGTTAAGGTTGATGCCTCGACTTTTCGTAAGGAATGTCGCAAGTATGCAGGCAAGCAGGTAGACAACCAGCGCAAGGATTTTATTCGTCTGGGTGTGTTAGGTGAATGGGAAAATCCTTATCTCACGATGGATTACAAATTCGAAGCCAATATTGTCCGTGCATTGGGACGTATTGCATCCAGAGGACATTTGGATAAAGGGTTTAAACCCGTACATTGGTGTACAGATTGCGGCTCAGCATTGGCCGAGGCCGAGGTTGAACACGAAGATCATACATCGCCTGCGATTGATGTGCGCTTCAGTGTGCTGGATGATGAAACGTTGTTGTCACGTTGTGAGCATGTGCCGGGGCATGATGGTAAGGGGCCCCTTTCGGTTGTTATCTGGACCACCACACCATGGACCTTACCTGCCAATCAGGGTGTGGCAGTCAATCCTGGACTTGAATATGTTGTACTGCAATGCGAAATGGAACATGGGCCTGAGCGTTTGATCATAGCTGATGCTTTGGTAAAAGATGTCGCTTTCCGTTATAGCCTCGAAGACTATCACGTTGTTGCCAATATCAGTGGCAAGGATCTGGAAGGACTGAAATTACAACAGCCATTTTATAAACGTGAAGTGCCTATCATCCTTGGTGATCATGTTACGACGGAGGCGGGTACCGGCTGTGTACATACTGCACCCGGTCATGGTCAGGATGATTATGTTGTTGGCGAACGTTATGGCCTGCCAGTGGACAATCCGGTTGATAACAATGGTGTATTCAAGAAAGGTACCGAGTTTTTTGAAGGCATGCATGTATTCAAGGCCAATGAGCATGTTATTGAAAAACTTAAGTCTGATGGCAAGCTGGTACACATAGCTAAATTAAATCACAGCTATCCACATTGCTGGCGTCACAAGACACCAATTATTTTCCGTGCCACACCACAGTGGTTTGTGAGTATGGATAAAAAGGGTTTACGCAAAACTGCCATGGCCGAAATCAATAATGTGGAATGGATGCCAGACTGGGGTCAGGCACGTATTAAAGGCATGGTTGAGAATCGCCCTGACTGGTGTGTTTCCCGTCAACGTACATGGGGTGTACCGATTGCATTGTTTGTGCACAAGGATACGAGCGAATTGCATCCTGAGACACCACGCCTGGTTGAAGAAATTGCCAAACGTATTGAACAAAAAGGCATTGATGCGTGGTTTGAAATGGAAGCTGAAGAATTACTTGGCAGTGAAGCAGGGGACTACCTGAAAGTCACTGATACACTGGATGTCTGGTTTGACTCCGGTGTAACTCACATTGGCGTGCTGGAAGAACGTGACTATTTGCAGTTCCCGGCCGATCTATATCTGGAAGGCTCGGATCAACACCGTGGCTGGTTTCAGTCATCCTTACTGACATCAGTAGCGATAAATGATGTTGCACCTTATCGCCAAGTGTTAACACATGGTTTCACGGTCGATGCCAAGGGACGCAAGATGTCCAAGTCCAAGGGCAATGTGGTCGCGCCACAAAAAATCATCAAGACACTGGGTGCTGACATTATACGACTCTGGGTTGCAGCAACTGATTACCGTAATGAAATGACTGTGTCAGATGAAATTCTGAAACGGACTTCAGATTCCTACCGTCGTTTGCGTAATACTGCACGTTTTCTGCTTGCGAACCTGAATGGGTTTGAACCTGAACAACACTTGTTGGAACCCAAAGACATGTTGGCACTTGATCGCTGGATTGTTAAACATGCACAAGAGTTACAACAGGAAATTATTTCAGCCTATGATAAATATCAATTCCATCAGATTTATCAAAAGGCACATAATTTTTGCGCGGTTGAATTAGGTAGTTTTTATCTGGACATCATCAAGGACAGGCAATACACCACCAAGACAGACAGTCAGGCACGGCGTTCAGCACAGAGTGCAATGTATTATATTGTGCATGCACTTACACGTTGGCTGTCACCGATTTTAAGCTTTACCTCGGATGAGATCTGGCAAAATATTCCTGGTGAAAAGGCTGAATCTGTATTTTTATCGACATGGTATGAATTTCCGGTCTTCGTAGAAAATCAGGATGAAGTTATGGGGAATGAATTCTGGAACCAGATACTGGAAGTGCGTGAAGTTGTGAGTAAGGAACTTGAACGTTTACGTGTGGCCGGTGAAATTGGTTCAGCACTGGATGCAGAAGTTGATTTGTATTGTGGTAGTGAACTATTGCAAAAGCTTCAAGAATTAGGCGATGAACTGCGTTTTGTATTGATTACTTCCTATGCACGCATTCATCCAGATACTGAAAAGGGTGATGATGCTATGCACTTTACATTAACCAGTAATGATGAACTGTGGGTGGCGGTTGGTGCATCTGCACATGAAAAATGTGTGCGTTGCTGGCATCATCGTGAAGATGTTGGAAACAATAACGAACATCCGGAACTGTGTGGGCGTTGTGTCGAGAACATCAGCGGTAGCGGTGAAATACGTCAGTACGCATGATTAAATATTTATGGATATCTGTACTGGTCATTGTGTTTGATCAGGCTACAAAACACATAGCCAGCAGCCAACTGGATTATGCCGTACCTGTTTCAGTTATACCGATGTTTAATTTTATGCTTTTACATAATACCGGTGCCGCGTTCAGTTTTTTGAGCGATGCTGGCGGTTGGCAACGCTGGTTTTTTGTTGTGTTGGCATTGGCGATCAGTGTTGTGTTGTTTGTATGGCTATTGCGTCTCAAACCACATGAGAAATGGATTGCCTTGTCCCTTGCATTAATTCTGGGTGGTGCCCTTGGTAACGTTATTGATCGGTCGCTTTATGGTTATGTGATCGATTTTCTGGATGTCTATTACGACAGTTGGCACTGGCCGGCATTTAATATTGCCGATTCTGCGATTACTGTTGGGGCAGTTGTGTTGATTCTGGAAGGATTGTTTAAAAAGGAAGAGATATAACCCCCTCCCTAGCCCTCCCCCATAAAGGGGGAGGGGATAAATGAAACAAGCGGTTTTTTACAGGGGTGGGGATAAAACGAAATAATTCTCTATTTTTTATTCCCCCTCCCCTTGTGGGAGGGGGCTAGGGGGAGGGGTGAAATGGCAAAGGAATATGCCAGATACTTACGTAATAACCTTACAGATGCTGAACAATTCATATGGCAATACCTGCGTAAACGACAGTTATCTGGATACAAGTTTCGTAGACAGCAAACAATAGGAAAATACATTGTTGACTTTGTATGTTTTGAGAGAAAATTGATTATAGAAATTGATGGTGGTCAGCATGCTGAACAGGTTGAATATGATATACAACGCACAAAATGGTTAAATACACAGGGATTTAAAGTATTAAGATTTTGGAATAACGAAGTTTTCCAGGAGATTGATGCAGTTATTGAGAGGATTGCCAAGAATTTTAATGAACCCCCACCCCACCCCAACCCTCCCCTATAAAGGGGGAGGGAGATGTTGAAAAGAGACTAAGTAATAATGGAAGAAAAAAGCATACAACCCGATAGTGAAGTCACTATGTATTTCACACTAAAACTGGAAGACGGCACTATTGCTGATGCAACAGAAAATGAAGAGACGATGTTGTTTGTGATGGGTGATGGTTCTATGATCCCGGGTCTGGAACGTTCGTTGTATGGTTTGCATATCGGTGAAAAACAAAATGTACGTATTGGTCCGGAAGATGCCTTTGGTTTACGTGATCCGGAAAATATCAGGAAAATGAAAAGAGAAGAATTTCCGGCTGAAATGGCACTGGAACCGGGTGTGGTTATCGAATTTGATACTCCGGATGGTGAATCTATTGCCGGTATGATTACTGAAGTACAGACAGACAATGTCAGTGTGGATTTTAATCACCCGTTGGCCGGGCATGAAATCACATTTGATGTGGAAATTGTTGATATTAATCCAGCAGGCTAGTATTACTTTATTATGAAAATCATTCTCGCCAATCCCCGTGGTTTTTGTGCCGGTGTTGATCGTGCTGTTGAAATTGTCTCAAAGGCATTGGTGCAGTTTAACCCGCCCATCTATGTACGCCATGAAGTAGTACATAATAAATTTGTGGTCGATTGCCTGCGCAAGGAAGGAGCGGTCTTTGTTGAAGAGCTAAACGAGGTGCCGGACGATGCCACTGTTATTTTCAGTGCCCATGGTGTATCACAAGCGGTTCGCGATGAAGGGAACAAACGTGGATTAAATGTGCTGGATGCAACTTGTCCGTTGGTAACCAAAGTTCATATGGAAGTCATACGTCATGCCAAAGCCGGGCGTGAATGTATCTTGATTGGTCATGCTGGTCACCCGGAAGTAGAAGGTACGATGGGGCAATATAAAAATCCACAAGGCGATATATATCTGGTCGAGACACCGGATGATGTAGAAAAATTAAAAGTAAACAATCCCGATAACCTGGCCTTTGTAACCCAAACAACCTTATCAGTTGATGATACCAACGATGTCATGGCTACCTTAAGAAGGCTTTTTCCGAATATTGTCGGTCCCAAAAAAGATGATATTTGCTATGCCACCCAAAACCGGCAGGATGCAGTCAAGTCACTGGCAAAAAAAAGCGATCTGGTACTGGTGGTGGGTTCACCCAACAGTTCCAACTCCAATCGTTTAAAGGAAGTCGCAGAAAGAGTAGGGGTCAGGGCTTACCTGATTGACGATGCTAATCACATTGAACAAGACTGGTTGAAAAATGTGAACACCATCGGTATTACTGCTGGCGCTTCAGCACCGGAGATTCTGGTAAAAGAAGTAATTGAAAAATTAAAAGAATACGGTGCAGATGTTGCAGAGGAAGATGAAGGGCAACGTGAAAATGTAACTTTCACGTTGCCGAAAGTATTACAGGATTAGTGCCAGCAATCCGCTACTGTACCGGTACCCGTTTCGCCTTTGGCATTTGTCTGGGTAATTGACAGGTTTGCGCATTGTGGATCACTTTGTGCGGCTGTTGGTGTGGCCGTAATCGTGAAGGTAGTCGCTGCCTGATTTGATAAAGCGAGATTATAAAAAATCGTGCCCTGTCCATTTGTAGGTACCGTACCTGAAAAGTTAGTGCCTGCAGCAGCACCGGTGTAACTGCCATTCTGTGTGTAATATCTTTCCATAGAATTTGCCGCTTCAATCAGGGCAGATTTTGCTTCTGCACGACGTGCTTTTCTAACACTGTCCTGATAGGCAGGATAGGCAATTGACGC
>DAOVJZ010000029.1 GCA_030632035.1 Granulosicoccaceae bacterium
CCGGTTTTCGTAAACGTGAAGTTGAAATAATCCATGAGCTTTGTACCCAAACAGATATTGTACTGGCCACAGGGGGTGGTGCTGTTATTGATCCGGATAACCGTTCAGCACTCAAGGAAAATGGTATTGTCATTTATCTCCAGACACCGGTTGCCGAGTTGTTAAAAAGAACCTCTCGAGACAAGAATCGACCCCTGCTACAGACAGAGGATCCAAAGGCAAAACTGGAAAAACTCATGCAGGAACGTGAAGGCTTTTACAAAGAAGTGGCTGATCTCATTATTGATACCGGTAACCGCTCGGCCAGGGATGTAGTAAAAGAAATCATTGAAAAAACCGGATAATTAACCAAATAGTACATATATAACGCTATATTTTGTTATATTATCCCTGAATACTCGTTAAGCCTGAATTCAAATGAAAACACTAAGCGTTGATCTGGGTAATCGAAGTTACCCCATCCATATTGGTCCTGACCTGTTAGGAAAGGCAGACCTGATCACGCCACATATTCATGGCAAGCAGGTGCTGGTTGTTACCAACGATACCGTTGCTCCACTTTATCTTGAGAAGGTCATGCAATCATTGAGTGGCTTCAACAGCAACAGTATTATTTTACCTGATGGTGAACAATACAAAACGCTGGATACGGTGAATGATATTTTCACCCGTTTGCTGGAAAATCGCTTCAATCGGGACGCTACCCTGATAGCACTTGGGGGTGGTGTTATTGGTGACATTACCGGTTTTGCCGCCGCCAGCTATCAACGTGGTATTGATTTCATACAAATTCCAACCACACTACTGGCACAAGTTGATTCCTCTGTGGGTGGAAAAACCGGTGTTAATCACCCTTTGGGTAAAAACATGATTGGTGCTTTTCATCAGCCTAATTGTGTCATTGCCGATACGACAACATTGAATACACTGGAAGACCGACAACTGTCTGCCGGCATTGCCGAAGTTATTAAATATGGATTAATCCGTGACAGTGACTTTTTAAAATGGCTACAGGAAAACATGGACAAACTATTATCCAGAGAACCGGATACACTTGCCTATGCCATTGAAAAATCCTGCCAGTGCAAGGCAGATATTGTGGCAGAGGATGAAAAAGAACATGGTGTACGAGCCTTGTTAAATCTTGGCCATACTTTTGGTCATGCAATTGAAGCCGCTTCCGGTTATGGCAACTGGTTGCATGGTGAAGCCGTTGCAACCGGCATGGCCATGGCGGCTGAACTCTCACACCGACTTGGCTGGATCACACCCAATGATGTCGATATTGTTAACACCATACTCAAAACAGCTAATTTACCTGTTAAAAGTCCAGCAGAAATATCAAATGATCGTTTTCAGGAACTGATGGCAATTGATAAGAAAGTCATGGATGGGACATTGAGACTGGTATTGCTTAAATCAATAGGTGAAGCCATTGTCACTGACCAGTTTGAACATGAACAATTATTAACAACTCTTAACCACTGCCGGGCGGTATAAAGATGAGCGCGCCCAAAGAAGAATTCCTTATTCAAGCCTCATCAACACAAGGGCTTGCTCCCTATGCTGCCAGTGATGCGTCTTCACACGGAAGACGTCATAAGGAAGAGGCACCATCACGGCGCAGTGAATACCAGCGCGATCGTGACCGCATTATTCATTGCTCTGCCTTTCGTCGCCTGGAATACAAAACCCAGGTATTTGTTAATCATGAAGGCGATATGTTCCGCACCCGCCTTACCCATTCTATTGAAGTGGCACAAATCGCGCGTACTATTGCACGCATCATGTCGCTCAATGAAGACCTGACCGAAACCATATCACTAGCACATGATTTGGGGCAGACGCCCTTTGGTCATGCCGGTCAGGATGTACTTAATGAATGTATGCGCGAATACAGTGGATTTGAACATAACCTGCAATCACTGCGTGTCGTGGATGAATTGGAAGAGCGTTATGCCGCTTTTCGTGGCCTCAATCTCACTTTTGAATCACGCGAAGGCATTCTGAAACATTGCTCGGTAAAAAATGCTCAAACTCTTGGCGATGTGGGTGAACGTTTTATAAAAAAACAACAACCTTCACTTGAGGCACAACTCACTAATCTGGCCGATACCATTGCCTATAATAATCATGATGTTGATGATGGCCTGCGCGCGGGGCTTATCACGATTGAAATGCTACTGGATGTAAAACTGTTTCGAGATCAGTATGAAAACGTAAAGAAAGAATGGAAAGACCTTAATGACCGCCGGCTTATTTATGAAACTATTCGCCGCATGATCAATCATCAGGTTCTGGATCTGGTGGATGTTAGCCAGAAAAATATAAATGGGGCCAATCCCGGTTCGATTGAGGGCATACGCAAGCAGTCAAAACCGCTGATTCAGTTCAGTGAGAATATGGGTGCCCAGGTTCAGGATCTCAAACGTTTCTTGAGAAAAGAACTCTATCAACATTACCGGGTACTGCGCATGACAGCCAAGGCTGAACGCATTATCAAGTCCCTGTTCGATGCTTTTATAAACGACCCGCGGCTTTTACCCAGAGAACATGCTGAAATCTGTAATACGGCAGAAAAGGAACTGGGGCCAGCCGGCAAGGCACGGATTATTGCTGATTATATCGCCGGTATGACTGATCGCTATGCTATTGCTGAATACGAAAAACTGTTTGAACCTACCCATCTGACCTGAGCTATAAAAATCTGGTTTTCAAGGGATTATTCCGGCAAACCGTCTATAATTCTGGGTGTTAAACCAGAAGTTTTAATGGGGAGAACTTATTAAATCATGAGCAATAACCAGCCTGATTCTCCAGCAGACCAATACTTATAATAAAATCATGGAAGCATCCCGACTACAAGACTTACCCTACCTGACCGACTTCGGATTAGAGCGTGATCCATTCTCACTCGCCATTGAGGATGACTTCTTTTTTAACGACAGTGCTCATGCACAGAATCTGGATCTGTTACAACACGCACTGCTATCAAGTGAATTGTTTATGCTGGTTACCGGAAGGTTTGGTATTGGCAAAACAATCCTGATACGCAGATTACTTTCTCGTATTGATGATAACTACAAGGTTTGTTTTATTCATGCAAATCCCATGCATCATGTCGATCAACTCAAACAACAAATTTACAAGAGTCTGGGTGCTGATGTATTAACAGAATCTCTCAGTGGCTTTGACCAACTGATACAACTTCTGGATAACATTAAACGTAGTGGACAAACTCCATTACTGATTATTGATGATGCGCATGAGTTATCTATTGAATCAATGCAGCTTATTATGCAACTCAATGAACTTGTTGCAGATGATGTACACCTTTTAAGTATTATCATGTTTGCAGAACCTGATATAAATCGACTTCTGGAAACAGCAGATCCACAAAAATCACAACGACTCATTACGCAAAAACTGGAACTACAACCTCTTTCAGAAAAAGATACCGCGAATTATTTGCATTACAGAATGAAAGTAGCTGGTTTTGATGAAGATAACCTGACAAGAACACCTTTTACCTCTTCCACTATTGAAGCAATATACAAAAATTCAAAAGGGATCCCGTTTGAAATAAACCGGCAAGCCAGCAAAACATTAATTCGCATGGGTAGTAATGCGCCGGATAATCTGGTGCCTGCACCTACAAGAAAAGGACGATTTACAGCGGCAAGTAAATTATTTCTGGTTATAGTAGTTGCAATAATGATAGCTGCTCTTGTTATACAGGACACGATTAATTCATTTTTTGAACCGGAAAATGAATTGTCAGCAAGCAACAACACCCCGTCAGTAGACAAAAACAAGATTAAACGTGAAAAAATAGTTTCACTAATTGAACCTAAAACTGACATAAAAATACCTGTTGTACCAACAGGAAACCAGAACAACAATCAAAACATTATTGCTCTTGGAAATAAAAAACAGGATTCAGAAATTATTTCCTTACCAGATGAAAACAAGGTTGATCAGGACAAAAACATGATTGCTTTGTTAAAAGATGAGAAATTAGAACAAGCTTTATTTAAACCTGTAGAAAAAAAGGTGCCGGATGAAATAAAAGAAAAGTTCCCACTCGAACAAGAAAAAATAGACAATGAAAAAATAGTTGATAAATCCATACTGGTAGAAAAAGAGAATTCTCCAATCGTCACAACAAGTCAGGAAGCTGAAGAAAATAATGTGCCTGTAAAAGAGGACTGGCTATTCGAACAAACCCCCTGGCACTACACCATACAAATTCTGGGTGCCAAACAAAAAAGTACTGTAGATAAATTTATTAAGCAGAATCGCTTCAGTATAACACCCGTGATCTACACAACTAAAAAAAGAGGACAGGACTGGCATATGGTCCTCACAGGGACATATCGAGATAAAAAAAATGCTCAGCAATTCATAAAAACATTGCCTGCAAAAGTGCAGAAATCAAAACCATGGATCCGCATGGTGTCTGACATTCAACTAGAGGTGATGAAAAATAACAGTGCACAAATAGAATCTATTAACAATACTACTAACCAGCCCCCCTCGAACAAGAATGACTGGTTTCTGGAACAAAATCCCTGGCACTACACTATTCAACTTTTAGGTAGTGCCAAACAAAAACCTTTGGATAAATTCATAAAACGCCACAAATTAAAAGACAAAGCATCCTGGTTCAAGACCCGTCGCTACGGAAAAGACTGGTATGTACTCGTCTATGGTGTTTACCCGTCAGAAAAGAATGCGCGCCAGGCCCTGACCAATCTACCCGATGCACTGAGAACCTCTTCCCCCTGGCCACGCACGCTGGGGAGTGTCCAAACCGCCATCGTCAAAGCACAGTAACCCGCATTTCACCCCCTGATGAAAAACGCAGATTAACCACCTGTTAGTGCAGGAAAAAGCCCGTTTCCCCACCCCTATTCTATTTGAATCAGACCTGCTCGGATTGTATACTGCGTGTCCTTTTGTCTGCTTGTTCAGGCAAGAAAACCAACTCAAAAAATCTGTATTTTTTGATATAAAAATCAATGAGTTACTGACATCATGAGCAAAACCAGAATTCCATCAACCGGCCTATACCAACCACAATTTGAAAAAGACAGTTGTGGCTTTGGGCTAATTGCCCAAATGGACGCCAAACCCAGTCATTGGCTGGTAAACACCGCTATCGGGGCACTAGCCCGTCTAACCCACCGTGGCGCAGTCGCAGCTGACGGCAAATCCGGTGATGGCTGTGGTCTGCTCATGAAAACACCAGCGAAATTTATGCAGGCAGTGGCTAAAGAGGCTGGTTTTTCACTCAATAAAAACTTTGCCGTCGGTATGGTATTTCTGGATCAGGACAACAAAAAAAGCGACAAGGCCAAACAATGTCTGGAAACCCATATCAAGGAACAGAACCTTGAATGTCTGGGCTGGCGCAAGGTGCCTGTTAATCCGGATGCATGCGGTGAAGAATCACTGAAAAGCATGCCCGATATTGAACAGGTATTTGTTAATGCACCGGACGACATAGATGATGCCGAATTTGAGCGCAAGCTATATGTCGCGCGCCGCAAGACTGAAATTATTATCAGACCTCAGGATGAAACATTCTATGTCCCTAGCTTATCTGCCAACGTACTTTCCTACAAAGGTCTGGTGTTGCCGGAAAATCTACCCGTTTTCTATGAAGATCTGAAAGATGAAAATCTGGAATCAGACCTGTGTGTTTTCCATCAGCGTTTCTCAACTAATACCTGGCCACAATGGCGACTGGCACAACCCTTCCGTCATCTGGCACATAATGGTGAAATTAACACTGTTCAGGGTAACCGCAACTGGTCTGTTGCCCGCGGACACAAGTTTGAAACACCTCTGCTCAATATGGAGGAAGTTCGCCCTCTGGTTTCCATGTCTGGTTCGGATTCCAATAGCATGGACAATATGCTGGAGGCCTTACTTGCAGGTGGTATGGATATTTTCCGTGCCATGCGTTTACTGGTGCCACCTGCGTGGCAAAATATTGAAACCATGGACAGTGACCTGCGCGCCTTCTATGAATATAACTCCATGCATATGGAACCATGGGATGGCCCGGCCGGTATCGTTCTAACAGATGGTCGTTATGCCGCCTGCACCATGGATCGTAACGGACTGCGTCCTGCACGCTGGGTCATGACTAAAGACCGTCATATCACACTGGCTTCTGAAATTGGCGTATACGATTACGCACCGGAAGACGTTGAGATGAAAGGCCGCCTGAAACCGGGGCAAATGATTGCTGCCGATACACAAACGGGCAAACTGTTAATGCCTGAAGACATCGATACCATGCTAAAGCAACGCCAGCCATACAAACAGTGGTTGCGTGAAAATACTCAACGTCTGGAGGCTGTTTTATTCGATAGCAATAATTGTGTTGAGCCTTTCGAGCCTGATCGTCTGAATGTTTATCAAAAACTGTTTCAGGTTTCTAACGAAGAACGCGATCAGGTTTTGCGTATTATTGCCGAAGCCGCTCAGGAAGCCGTTGGCTCAATGGGCGACGATACACCCCTGCCCGTATTATCAAAACATGTGCGTTCACTGTATGACTATTTCAGGCAACAATTTGCCCAGGTAACCAATCCACCGATTGATCCTATCCGTGAACAAATTGTTATGTCCATGGAAACCTGTTTTGGCCGTGAACATAATCTGTTTGAAGAAACACCGGAACATGCACATCGTTTATTGATCCGCTCTCCCGTCCTATCCAAGGGGAAATTCCAGAAATTAATGACAATAGATGATGTGGCTTACAGCAATCACTTTATTGATCTCAACTACGATGCCAATATTGATTTACGCAGTGCCATAGAAAATGTTTGCCAACAGGCAGAGCAAGCCATACGTGATGGCAAGGTCATGTTGGTTCTTTCTGATAAAAATATTGACCAAAACAAAAAAGTTATTCACGCCCTACTTGCCACAGGCGCGGTGCATCATCACCTAATCAAGGCAGGTCTGCGTTGTGATTCCAATATTATTGTTGAAACCGGAACAGTGCGTGACCCACATCACTTTGCCGTGCTTATCGGTTATGGTGCAACAGCGGTATTCCCCTATCTGGCTTATGAATGTCTTAATGACATGGCCCATAAAGGTGAAGTCCATGATCCCGGTGCACCTGTACTTGCCCAGAAATATCGTCAGGGCATCAACAAGGGTCTACACAAGATCATCTCCAAAATGGGTATTTCAACCATTGCCAGTTATCGTGGCTCCCAGTTGTTTGAGTCTGTCGGCCTCCATGATGATGTCGTGGATTTGTGTTTCTGCGGCACAATCAACCGTCTGCAGGGAACCAGTTTTGAAGATATAGAAAAAGATCAATCCATATTGGCCGATATCGCATGGGATGCACGCAAGCCTATCAATCAAGGCGGGCTACTCAAGTTTGTGCATGGCGGTGAAGAACACGCTTACAATCCGGATGTCGTAAAGGCATTACAAACTGCGGTAGCCAGTGGTGACATGAATGACTTTAAAACATTCTCTGGCCTGGTTAATAACCGTAACACCATCAGTTTGCGTGACATGTTTAAACTGTCTGATGATGTAAAACCAATTTCTATTGATGATGTAGAATCCATTGAAAATATTCTGACACGTTTTGACAGTGCTGCGATGTCACTGGGCGCACTGTCACCAGAAGCACACGAAACACTGGCACAAGCCATGAACCGTCTTGGTGGTCGATCCAATTCAGGTGAAGGTGGTGAAGATGCCGTGCGTTATGGTACGGACAAGCGTTCCAAGATCAAACAAGTTGCATCAGGTCGTTTTGGTGTAACACCGGCATATCTATCCAGTGCCGAAGTCATGCAAATCAAGGTTGCACAGGGCGCCAAGCCTGGTGAAGGTGGTCAATTACCCGGCCATAAGGTTAATGATTTAATTGCCCGTTTGCGTTTTTGCAAACCCGGTGTTGGTCTAATCTCACCACCACCACACCATGATATTTACTCGATTGAAGATTTGTCACAATTAATTTTCGATCTGAAACAAGTTAATCCTGATGCACTGGTATCAGTAAAACTGGTAGCCGAAGCCGGTGTCGGTACGATTGCCGCCGGTGTGGCCAAGGCCTATGCCGATCTGATTACTATTGCCGGTTATGACGGTGGCACCGGAGCCAGTCCACTGGCTTCTGTAAAATATGCAGGTAGTCCATGGGAACTGGGGCTAACAGAAACCCATCAAATACTGCGTGCAAACAATTTACGCGACAAGGTGCGCCTGCAAACAGATGGTGGTCTCAAAACTGGTCTTGATGTCATCAAGGCGGCTATTTTTGGCGCGGAAAGCTTTGGTTTTGGTACCGCACCCATGATCGCCATGGGTTGTAAATATTTACGTATATGTCATCTGAATAACTGTGCCACAGGTATTGCGACACAAGATAAGGTACTGCGTCTTAATCATTTTACTGGTCAAGTTGAAATGGTCATGAACTATTTTCGTTTTGTTGCCGAAGAAGTGCGTGAGCTACTTGCCAGTATGGGATGCAAACAACTGACTGATATTATTGGCCGCACTGATTTGTTACTGGACAATCGTTCTGACTCGAGCAAACAACAAGGTATGGATCTGAGTGCGCTCCTGTCTGACGGCGGTGTACCAAAAGACAAGCCTCAATTCTGCGCACATCCAAAAAATCAGCCGTTTGATAAAGGTGAGCTCGCTGAGCAGATGGTAAAAGACACCATCAGCGCGATTGAAAACAAGAGTGGTGGTGCCTTCCAGTACGATGTCAAGAATATACATCGTTCAATTGGCGCAAGGCTCTCTGGTGAAATTGCGCGGCGCCACGGTAATCTGGGTATGGAAGAAAATCCAATCACACTGCGCCTCAAGGGAACGGCTGGTCAGAGTTTCGGTGTCTGGAATGCAGGTGGCCTACATATGTACCTCGAGGGTGATGCCAATGACTATGTCGGCAAAGGCATGGCCGGTGGTAAACTGATATTAACTCCTCCTGCCAACAGCAGTTTCAACAGTCATGAAACCACTATTATCGGTAACACCTGCTTGTATGGTGCCACCGGTGGCAAGTTGTTTGCATCCGGACTGGCAGGTGAACGTTTTGCGGTACGTAACTCGGGTGCCACTACCGTTATTGAAGGCATTGGTGATCATGGTTGTGAGTATATGACAGGTGGTGTTGTTGCTGTACTTGGTGATACTGGTATCAATTTTGGTGCTGGTATGACAGGTGGTATTGCCTATGTGTGTGATGAGCACAATAATTTTGCTCATCGCATGAATCATGAACTAATTGATATTATGCCTGTTAATACAGAGGCAACGGAAGCACACCGCAATTATTTACGCACATTAATTATCCAGTTTGTTGAAGAAACCAATAGTAAGCGTGGTCAACATATTCTAGATAACTTTGATGACATGATGTGCAAATTCTGGTTAGTGAAACCCAAAGCTATCGAACTGGGTGCACTCATTGATGAACTAAGGCTGGTAGCAGCTTAAATATTTTAAACAGATTACTATGGCTAATAATTTTCAATTTATTCAGGTTCCACGGCTCGATCCGGAAAAAAAGAATGCTGAAGAGCGTTCACAGGAATATCGTGAAATCTACGGGCAATTCAGTCAGGATGCAGCACAAATGCAGGCCGAGCGTTGTCTCGAATGTGGCAACCCATATTGTGAATGGCGCTGTCCGGTACATAACTATATTCCGAACTGGCTCAAACTGATTGCCGAAGGTAATCTGATACAGGCAGCTGAACTTTCTCATCAAACCAATTCATTACCGGAAATCTGCGGCCGTGTTTGCCCACAGGATCGTTTGTGCGAAGGTGCTTGCACACTAAACGATGGCTTTGGTGCCGTAACGATTGGTGCTATTGAGCGTTATATCAGCGACCAGGCTTTTGAACAAGGCTGGCGGCCTGATCTTTCTGCAGTCAAGGATTCAGGTAAAACAGTGGCTGTTATTGGAGCCGGTCCTGCTGGTCTTGCCTGTGCTGATGTCCTGGTACGCAATGGTGTAAAACCAATCGTATATGATAGCCATCCTGAGATTGGCGGTCTGTTAACTTTTGGCATTCCTGAATTCAAGCTGGAAAAAACCATTGTTAAACGTCGCCGCCAGGTCCTTGAAGAGATGGGCGTTGAATTCAAACTCAATACCGAAGTCGGCAAGCATGTTGCGCTTGATGATTTAATGAAAGAGCACGATGCTGTTTTTCTGGGTATGGGTACCTACTCCTATATGAAGGGCGGTTTCCCGGGTGAAGACTTACCGGGTGTTTATGAAGCCCTGCCATTTTTAATTTCCAATATTAATAACTGCCTGGGTTATGAAGAATCATCAGATGACTTCATTAATATGCAGGACAAACAGGTTGTTATACTCGGTGGTGGAGATACCGCTATGGACTGTAATCGTACCTCTATTCGTCAGGGTGCAACCAGCGTCACCTGTGCCTATCGCCGTGATGAGGCCAATATGCCGGGTTCAAAACGTGAAGTAACCAATGCGAAAGAAGAAGGCGTGAAATTCCTGTGGAACCGACAGCCTGTTGAAAGTACAGCAACAGACAAGGTCGAAGGCGTAAAGGTTATCACTACACAAATGGGTGAACCCGATGAACGTGGTCGTCGTCGTCCGGAACCTGTTGCTGGTAGCGAGGAGGTCATCCCTGCTGATCACGTTATTATTGCCTTTGGATTCAGGCCCAGCCCAGCCCCTTGGTTCAAGGACTTCAATATCAATCTTGATGAACGTGGTCGTATTATTGCCCCTGCTAATGCCAAGTATAAATATCAGACCAGTAACGAGAAAATTTTTGCTGGTGGTGATATGGTTAGAGGCTCAGATCTTGTTGTCACCGCAGTCTGGGAAGGTCGAGAAGCGGCC
>DAOVJZ010000159.1 GCA_030632035.1 Granulosicoccaceae bacterium
ATTGAACAGGGTTTCCGTTCTGTCATTATAGGTTTTGTCGTAGTACTGGCGTTCATGGCGTTTTGGTACAGGGGATTTGGACTGGTTGCGAATATGGCACTGACACTGAATCTGGTATTGATTGTCGCCGTGCTTTCCATGTTGCAAGCCACCCTGACCATGCCCGGCATTGCTGGTATCGTGTTGACGGTCGGTATGGCCGTGGATGCGAATGTACTTATCTTTGAACGCATACGAGAAGAACTACGCAATGGCAATACGCCACAGGCCAGTATCCATGCGGGTTATGAAAAGGCATTCGGTACGATTGCCGATGCCAACGTAACAACATTGATCGCGGCCATTGTTCTGTTCGGCTTTGGAACCGGTCCGATTAAAGGCTTTGCCATTACCTTGTCCATCGGAATCCTGACCTCCATGTTCACCGCCATCATGGGAACCCGTGCTGTCGTGAACATAGCATGGGGTGGTCGCAAGAAAGTAGCCAAGCTACCGGTTTAAATTATGGAACTATTCAAGAAAATAACTACTTTTGATTTTATGAGTAAGCGTACGATTGCGTTTATCTTTTCTGCCGTATTGATTGTGATTTCTATTGGTTCATTGGCAACCCGTGGATTGAATTTCGGTATTGATTTTACCGGTGGTACATTAATTGAAATCGGCTATGAAAATCCGGCTGAATTATCAGGTATTCGCTCAGTGTTATCTTCCGCCAGTTATGGTGATGCCATTGTTCAGCATTTTGGTAGCTCACAAGATGTGTTGATTCGTCTGCAACCACGCAAGGATGTCAGTAATGCTGATCTCAGTAACAAGGTGATTGGTGCACTTAAGCAATCAACAACCGAAAAAATTGATCTTCGTCGTGTGGAGTTTGTTGGTCCACAGGTGGGTGATGAACTCACTGAAGACGGTGGCTTGGCCATGCTGTATGCCATTATCGGTATTTTCATTTACGTCATGTTCCGTTTTGAATGGAAATTCTCATTGGGTGCTGTTGCCGCATTGACGCATGATGTGATTATCACACTGGGTTTCTTTTCGCTGTTCATGTTTGAATTTGACCTGACAGTACTGGCGGCGATACTGGCCGTGATCGGTTATTCGCTAAACGATACCATTGTGGTGTTTGATCGTATTCGTGAAAATTTCCGTAAAATGCGCAAAGGGACATCCATTGAGATTATTAATGGTTCCCTGAACCAGACCTTGTCCCGCACCTTAATGACATCGATCACTACCATGATGGTATTGCTTGCATTGTTTGTCTTTGGCGGCGAGATCATTCACCAGTTCGCACTGGCATTGATCGTGGGTGTGGTCATCGGTACCTATTCTTCTATCTACATTGCCAGCCCGGTTATTCTTTCACTGGGTGTCAGCAAACAGGATCTCATGCCTGTGCAGAAAGAAGGGGTTGAGGAAGATGATCATCCTTAAAATATCTTAAATTGCCAGGATGCCAAGGAGGTTTATACGTTATTAAATCGTATATAACTACCATAGGGTTTCTATCCTAAATGAGTGATAAAAACTTCATCATCATACCCAAAAAGTGTCAGTATTTTTTACACTTTTCCAATCAAGAATAAGTCTAAAAAATTTAACTATCTGATTACCTAAACAATAAATAGTCAGGCATAATTCTTGCATAATCTGCAAAGAGTTAAAAAAATTAATAACACTGGTGTTAAATCTGGAAACTTGAACAGAGTATTAGGGAGAAATTGTTGTGAACATTCATATAACAAGAATTGTATCTATTATCGTATTAAGCATGATAGCCGGCATTGCGCTGACTGTAGACGATGCCACTGCTCATGAATTACCAACAAAAAAGCATCATCGGCATTCAAAAGCGGATAGTAATAATAGTCGTATCCAGATTTTAGAAACAGAAGATACTATTCTTCATCAAAGAATTGATGATATTCAATCTGGTGCAGCCGGCCCACAAGGCCCACAAGGTATGGCCGGTGCAACTGGACCTCAAGGTGAGCAAGGTGAACAAGGTCCAACCGGTGCAATCGGATCTCAGGGCGACCAAGGTGAGCAAGGCCCAATTGGTGTAACAGGTGCAACCGGACATCAGGGTGAACAAGGTGAGCAAGGGCTAATCGGTGTAACCGGTGCAATCGGACCTCAGGGCGACCAAGGTGAGCAAGGGCTAATCGGTGTGACCGGTGCAACTGGACCTCAGGGTGAACAAGGGCTAATCGGTGTAACCGGTGCAATCGGATCTCAGGGCGACCAAGGTGAGCAAGGTCCAATTGGTGTAACCGGTGCAATCGGACCTCAGGGCGACCAAGGTGAGCAAGGCCCAATTGGTGTAACAGGTGCAACCGGACATCAGGGTGAACAAGGTGAGCAAGGTCCAATCGGTGTGACCGGTGCAATCGGACTTCAAGGTGAGCAAGGTCCCGCAGGCACAGCAGCTGATCTGTCGATGTTATATACACAGGAAGAAGTTGATACCTTGTTAGATATTCGGCAACCCATTCGTTTTGAACAAGTCTCGGCTGGTGGCGCTCACACTTGCGGGCTTAAATCAGATGGCAGCATTGCATGCTGGGGAGATAACAGTGTAAACCAGGCTAATGCTCCTGCTGGAAATGGTTATACTCAAATCACAGCTGGTGCCAAACATAGTTGCGCACTGGATCTGCTTAACCAGATAACCTGTTGGGGTTATGATCATTATGGTCAGTCCTCCCTTCCATCTGGATATGTTACTCAGCTAGATGCTGGAGGACATAACACTTGTGCTGTACTACAGGATAGTAGTGTGGCTTGCTGGGGTGATAATGGCTATGGCCAGATAAATACGCCTGTGGATACAGGTTTCACACAAGTTGCTGTAGGTGGGGGCTTTGCATGTGGACTTAAAGCGGATGGTAGCGTTATATGCTGGGGTTCTAATAACGCTGGACAATCCTCGCCCCCTGCATCCACAGTATTTAGTTATATAATTGCGGGTTCACATCATGCTTGTGGTTTTAATGAAGCAGACGCTGTGGTTTGCTGGGGTTACTCTGATGCACGAACAACGCCACCGGCGGGCTACTTTAGTCAGATTAGCTCTAATGCTGGCAGCTTAAGTTGTGGCATAAAAATTAACGGCAGCGCCAAATGCTGGGGACAGGACAATGCCTACGGACGACTTGATGCCTCGATGGGGATCCAGTTTTCGGATATATCAGCTGGCGGCCTCTATCATAGCTGTGGCGTAAAGAAAGACGGTAATATCATGTGTTGGGGACGTGATTCTTATGGAGAGTCATCACCACCAAGCCCTTGAGTACTAAAAAATATCAGTACCAATTCTGTAACCTTCACTAATTGATGAAACTTATGCCCACCTTCTTTTCGAAGGTGGGTATTAATGGAAAGGTAATAAGTAGGCTTGATAGCTGTAACTCAATGTCTGCTTACGCTGGGTTGCTGCTAACCAAGAGAAATTCGCTAAAGTCGGTTCCAGGGTGGAAGTAGTCACTCAATACCAGTGTTCTGAAGTGTTTATTGGTTGTCTCCTCACCCTCACCAGTCCGTGGTAGGGGAGAAGCGATGCGCTTCCTTTCATGCACTCATTCTGAGTGCTCTTTCTTCCTTTTCTTTTTCAAATGAGATAATTTCAGCTTCGTGCTTTTTATCTACTTCGGCTGTATCCTTACTTTTGTCACTGTCTGTTCGTGTAGTGCGTTCAAGATGGATAATCTCAAATTCACACGGTTGTGCACGGTAACCAAACTTTGAAACAAAATCCTCCATTCCGTCGAGGATGTCCTGCATTAGCAATTCCTGTGCTTTGGAGCCGAACAACTGCGCTGCAACTTCTTTTTCAAACATACATAGCCCCTTACTTGATTAAGCTATAACTCAGCAAATTGCGTCATTAGTTACATCGGTAATACGACGTCAAACTTGAGTCAAAATGGAGTTGTTTTAAGGAAGAAAACGAATGAAAAGAGTTGCTTGGATAACAACAGGTTAGTTATTATTTATCAAGTTCTGCTGGAAGGTGGGCGTGTAATGACTGCAGTAAAACCTTGAAGATTTTGGGATTGGCGGCAACAACGTTGCCTGACTGCATGAATTCATTACCACCTCTGAAGTCACTTACCAGTCCACCAGCTTCTTGTACCAATAATACACCAGCGGCCATATCCCAGGGCTGGAGACCGAATTCCCAGAAGCCATCCAGACGACCGGCAGCGATATAAGCCAGATCAAGTGATGCCGCACCGGGACGACGCACACCACTGCTTTGACTTAATACATCTTTTAAAATATTAAGGAAGGGATCGATGTGTGTTAAATCTTTAAACGGGAAACCGGTACCGAGTAATGCGTTCTCATATTTGTTAACTTTTGATACACGAATACGTCGATCATTCAGCAATGCACCGGAACCACGTGTTGCAGTGAACAATTCTTCACTGACCGGGTTGTAAACTACGGCCTGTTCCAGCTTGCCTTTGTGCTTGAGGGCGATGGAAACGGCAAATTGTGGGAAACCGTGCAGAAAATTGGTTGTGCCGTCGAGTGGGTCGATAATCCACTGG
>DAOVJZ010000255.1 GCA_030632035.1 Granulosicoccaceae bacterium
AAAACGGTTTCACGATACTTATGTTGCATACCAGGCAAAGGGCTACCCTTCAACATGGGTACATTCATCTGTTGTTGGCCTGCAGGATGCGGGTTCAATTTATTGCGGATGGTTTTTGCCATGGCTGTAATTTCTTCGCGACTGGCATTATTGAATAAAAGTTGCGCCATGCGATCAAAATCTTCGGTAGCCAACATCCCCTTTTGTGGAAAAGTAAGCTGGAACATGGGGTCTTCAGGAATATTGTTCCAGTCTATGAGTTCTTCAATGACATAATTATTAACCCGGAAAGGCAATACATTCGCTACAACACGCATTTCAAAACGCAATTCTTCCGGTAAAGATTTAAGTTGCTCAATCTTGTCTAGCTGGCGCTCAGTGAATACCTGAAACTTGCGTGGTGCAATACTGTGGAGTGAGCGTTCATCAGAACATTCTTTCAGATTGGTACCACGTGGTATCATAGCAAAACCCTCAAAGTAAAAAATTGCTGGCACGCTTTTTTCAAAGCATGTCTATTTTCTACTCTCTGTTTGTTCGTAATTTCCAGGTACAGCCGCTCTTTGACTATCTGGCGGGGATCCCCATTTATGATTAACCTGTAACAGGTCTCTAGAACAGTCTGCCCCTACAGACCGAAGATAATTGCTTATAAAAACAATTACATAGTGTAAATTTTAACACCTAGGAACAAAGAATTAAACCTAGCCTGGCTGTGGATATATGGGGATTAAATGTTGCTAACTTACGCGAACGTGCAGCTAAAAGAGGTTAACTACCCACTATTCGACAGTAACTGACTTGGCCAGATTGCGCGGCTTATCAATATCAGTGCCTTTGATGAGGGCCACATGGTAGGCAAGTAACTGTAATGGAATAGAGAATACAATCGGTGCCACACTATTATGCACATCATCGATATGCAGGACATGAGTCTCATCCCCACCCTTCACGTCGACGCTGGGATCTGCGAACACAAACAAGCGGCCACCGCGGGCACTGACTTCCTGCAGGTTAGATTTGAGTTTTTCCAGTAACTCATCGTTAGGAGCCACTGCCACAACCGGTATCTTGTCATCAATCAATGCCAAGGGGCCATGCTTGAGTTCACCTGCCGCATAGGCCTCGGCATGGATATAGGAAATCTCTTTCAGTTTAAGTGCGCCTTCCATCGCAATTGGATAATGTGCACCACGACCCAGAAACAGGGCATTGTGCTTGTCGGCAAAATAAACCGACAGTTGTTTAATTACTTCATCCAGCTTGAGCGCATTTTCAATTTTACGTGGCAACTGTTCCAGCTCAGTAACAATCTGACATTCTGTTTCTTCCGTCATTCCATGACGACGACCCAGCACCAACACCAGCAACATCATAGCTACCAGTTGAGTAGTAAAAGCCTTGGTTGATGCCACACCAATTTCAGGACCTGCTCGCGTCATTAATACCAGATCGGACTCACGCACCAGCGAACTCTCTGGCACATTACAAATTGCCAACGAAGATCCAAACCCCAAACGCTTGGCCTCCAGCAAACCGGCAATCGTATCAGCCGTTTCTCCTGATTGTGATAAGGTAACAATTAACTGGTTTTTACGTACTACCGGTTTACGATATCGAAATTCAGAAGCCACTTCGACACTACACGGAATACCAGCAATGGCTTCCAGCCAGTAACGTCCAACCATGCCGGCATGATAACTGGTGCCACAAGCAATAATGTGTACACCCTCTACCTTATCAAATATTGCAGATGCATCTGGGCCAAAGGCTGCTTCCAGTACCTTACCATTACTAATGCGGCCTTCCAGTGTTTCTGTAACCGCATTAGGCTGTTCATATATTTCCTTGAGCATGTAGTGACTGTAATCACCCAGCTCAATTGCATCAGCACTCAGTTTAGATTTATGCTGTTTACGTTCAACCTGATTTCCATCTTCATCATAAATGGTAAAACCATTAGTTGATATATCTGCAATATCGCCTTCTTCAAGAAAAATAAATTTTTGTGTGACTGGAATTAATGCCGCAACATCAGAGGCAATGAAATATTCACCATCAGCAACACCCAGTACCAATGGACTACCACGTCGCGCCGTAATCAAACGACTTGTATCATCAACAGAAATAACACCGAGCGCATAGGCGCCTTCCAGCTCTTTTGTTGCAGAACGAACTGCTTCAAGTAAATCTTTACCCTGTTCCATATGGTGATAGATCTGGTGCGCAATCACTTCAGTATCAGTTTCAGAAGTAAATTCATATCCTTGTTCTTTTTGTTGTTCACGTAATTTTTCATGGTTTTCAATAATACCATTGTGAACAACAGCAACTTTATCGCGACAGATATGAGGGTGTGCGTTTGACTGCGTTGGTTTGCCGTGAGTTGCCCAGCGAGTGTGGGCAATGCCAATATTGCCATGTAGTTTTATTCTTTCGGCTTCTGCCTCAAGCTCTTTTACCTTACCTGGCTTACGTGCACGATGAATAACGCCGGTGCCATTTATAACTGCTGCACCGGCAGAATCATAACCACGATATTCGAGACGTTTAAGCCCATC
>DAOVJZ010000172.1 GCA_030632035.1 Granulosicoccaceae bacterium
ATCTCACGTTGCGTTGTGCTGTCGGCAGTCGCTGTCAGGGCAATACGCGGAATATTCGGGAATCGTTCGTGTAAGACTGAAAGTTGCACATACTCTGGTCTAAAGTCGTGACCCCACTGCGAAACACAATGTGCTTCGTCGATAGCAAAGAGAGAGACAGAAATACGTTCAATAAGATCCAGTATGCGCGGCAACATCAGTCGTTCGGGAGCGACGTAGAGTAAATCCAGTTCACCACGATACAGGGCTTCCTCAACTTCACGCACTTCACCGGCACTGAGGGTCGAATTAAGAAAAGCGGCGCGTACTCCATTCAGACGCAGGGCATTGACCTGATCCTGCATCAAGGCGATCAGTGGTGAAACGACAATGCCAACACCGGGCCGCACAATAGAAGGAATTTGATAACAGAGTGATTTGCCGCCACCCGTGGGCATGAGCACCAGCGCATCGCCGCCTGCAATCAGATGATCAACAATCGTTTGCTGCTGTAGGCGGAAGGCATCGTAGCCGAAGACGCTTTGCAGAATGTGGTGGGCGGTATTATCCGTAGAGTTTTGTGTATTCATGAAGGTGTTTATTTTACAATCACTTGTCACATGAAGCTATCAATAGAATATGAATATTATAAAAGCACATAATCTGGCCTGCCCGATTGACGGGAATCAGCTTGAATTCCATGAAAAACAGTTGACCTGTGAGAATGGACATGCCTTTGATATTGCACGTCAGGGCTATGTGAATTTATTGCCTGTTCAGCATAAACGTTCAAAACAGCCGGGTGACAGTAAAGAAATGGTGTTAGCTAGAACGCAATTCCTGAATTCAGGACTCTATGAGCCTATTGCCAACAAGTTAGCCGACATTGTATTTGCGCAAATCAAAGATGAGAAAGAAACTTGCCTGATGGATGCTGGTTGTGGTGAGGGTTATTATTTTGATTTTGTTTTTAATGCCCTTAAGGATAAAGAGGGTAGTAGTGATCTCTCTTTTATTGGTCTGGATATATCCAAACCCGCCATCGTTGAATCAGCAAAAAGAAATAAACAAATAACCTGGATCGTGGGTACCAACCGACAGCCACCGGTTGAGCCAGCCAGTGTTGATATTATTTTATGTGTGTTTGGGTTTCAGAGCTTCGAAGGATTCAACAAGATATTAAAACCGGGTGGCAAGATTATTCTGATTGAGCCTGGCCCGGATCATTTAAAAGAGCTGAGAGAAATAATTTATAGCAAAGTTAAGAAAACAGAACCCCCCGATCTTTCTTCTGCCCAAGAAATGGGCTTTTCAATAGTGGATGTTCAACCACTTCAATTTAAAACAGGGATAATTAATAATGAAAAAATCAATAACCTGCTTCTAATGACACCGCATTTATACAGGGCAACCAAAGCAGGCAAGGAAGCGGCAGGTGATTTGCGGGAACTGGATTTAACTGTTGATATTGTTTTCAGAGTATTGGAAAAGAAATAGATAGTTTATTCATTATTGGTTTTCAGCATCTGGTTTCGGCACCGCTTTTTTAACACGGATCTTTTTACCGGCCACATGCTCATTGTTGAGACTTTTCATTGCCGCCTTGGCATCTCCCATCTTGGGCATTTCGACAAAACCAAAGCCCTTTGATTTTCCGGTTTCTTTATCGAGCACCAGATTACAGGACTGGACTTTCCCGTAAGACTCGAATATTTCGCGAAGCTCTTCTTCTGTGGTTGATGTATCAAGATTGCGTATCAGTAACTTCATGTGATGACCATTATTATTTAGGTAGAATAAAATTATATCACTATTAGTGGAGTGTGGATGTAATTACTATACATAAAGTCATGTTTTATATTATATCTCAAGTGGGAATGGCCAGATGTCGACATAATAATAAGGAGTGGGGGCATAAATCCCATTACTTTAATATGTGATATTTGTAATGATTCACACAGGAAGCTGACATGCTGGAAAACCTTTCATTTCGAAAACTATCGTCTTTTGTGCTTATTGTGCTGCTATTAGTTGCAGGCGTGTTTGCTGCTGGCGCATATCATGTAAACCTGACAGTAAATGAGATAAATACAGCATGGTTGTCATTTAAATCACAACATGCAGAAAAGGCCCGACTTGAAACCACTTTACGTGCCACCCTGGGTTATGGTGGCATGATTCATGATTTTAAAAACTATGTATTACGGAAAGATTTTGAACAACTGGCTAGTTTGCAGAAATCATTGGGTGCAGCCCAGGCTATTGTTGAACAGTATCTGGCATTGAGTACGACGCAGGCAGAAAAGCTGGTGCTGGATGACATTCAACAAATGATTTTTCAGTACCAGGAGGGGTTGAGGGCGGCACGTGGTGAAATCAAGAAAGGTAAAACAAGTAAGGAAATTGATAAGCTTGTCAGGATTGATGATTCATATGCATTACGTGGATTAGATGTATTGCACGAAGAAATTATAACGGAATACAAGTATTACAATGATAGACGGCAAAAGCCTGTTTTGGCAAATGCGATTCGTTCCATGCTTGGTTATGGTGGAATGATCCACTCTTTTAAGAATTATGTGTTAAGGGGCGATGATAAATACTTCATGAAATCCATAGAGTCTATTCAGGGTGCAGAGGAATTTATTTCTCAGTATTACCAGTTGGAACATACCCTTGGTGAAAAAACAGCGCTTGAAGACATCGTAAAAACACTAGAAGAATATAAAAACAAGCTGGATATTGCCAAGAAGATGATTAAGAAAAAGGCTTCACCTGAGGAAATTGATAAGGTAGTTCAGGTTAATGATAAACATGCATTACGGGGGCTGACCACACTGGAACAGGATATTATCTTGCAGATTGAAACCAAGTCAGAACAATTAAGTCATAAACTGATTGAAATAAGAAAACAGGAAGCATTAATAGCCTATTTTATTGTAGGTATGATATTAATGGTTTCCTTGTACCTGTTCATGTTGTTTTCAAAAAGGATTATCAAACCGGTGCTGGAATTATCTCATGTGATGACAGAGATGGCACATGGCAATATAGACATTGAATATTCATATTCTGCCACCGCCCGGACCGAGTTGGGTGATATGGCGCGATCCTTGAAAATATATAAAGAAAATGAGGGTAAGAGAAGGATTGCTGAAGAGGAGATTCGTCGTTTGGCTATGACAGATCCACTTACTGGGCTGGCAAATCGAAATCGGCTTGAAAGCAGGTATCATGAACTGGTTTCTCATGCCAAGCGCGAAGGACGTCTTATTGCTGTCTTGGCATTGGATCTGGATATGTTTAAACCAGTGAATGATGAATATGGCCATGCAGCAGGGGATGCTGTACTTAAAGGTGTTGCACGTAATTTATTACTGGCATTTCGCGATACGGATCTTGTGGCAAGGGTGGGAGGGGATGAGTTTGTGGTAATACTTTATGGCCCGGAAAATATAGAAACAATAAAGGATGTTGCACAGCGTGTTATTAAATTATTGTCAGCCCCTGTTTTGGTGAATGAAGATTTGATAATGATTGGTGCAAGTATTGGTATTGCAATACTTAAGCCAGATGCCACTGATCCAATGGACGTGGTGATGAAGCATGCAGATTATGCGCTTTATCAGGCAAAAGAATCAGGGCGTAATACATACCGTATTTATGATGGTGAGGGCGATGCGAAGGCAGACAAGGTTACGCTGGTACACCAGATACAATCAGACCCGGATACTAATAAGTCATAATGACGAATTAATAACGCTTACAATAATAAATCATCTTCAATACGATGATAAATGCTGGCAGAGTTAATAAGAGAATTAGCGGTGAGTTCAGGCACGCCATAGACTTCAGTGCTAACGGCATGGTCTTTTTTTATTTTATCGAGCAATAAATCGAAGTCCCCATCACCTGACAGCAATACAACGGTATCAACGTCTTTTGCTATATCCATTACATCAATGGCAATACCCACATCCCAATCACCTTTGGCAGAGCCATCTCTGCGCTGAATATAGGGTTTTAGTTTTACGGTAAAGCCAATGTGTTTGAGGGCATCCTGAAATTTAAGTTGTTTCTCGTCACCACGGTGAATAGCGTAGGCAAATGCAGAAACAATCTCGCCTTCAGCACTTATGCGTTGCCAGAGCTTGCGGTAATCAAATTG
>DAOVJZ010000073.1 GCA_030632035.1 Granulosicoccaceae bacterium
CAATTCGAATCATCTGAAATGGAATATTAGGATCCAGATTCTGGTTATAAACACCAGACTCGGCAGTCAGTGATTGAGGCACCGTACTTTCCCTGATAATTTCCAGACTCAGGTTAATCGCAGTTTCAAAATGTTCAAAAACACTCATCCATTTATTTAAATCTTTTAAACATTCTTTAGCAGGACGTTCCAGCCAGTATTGATAAACCGGTGTATCAAAATCACAAGTACAACCGGGCAATGTGCCACGTTGTCTTACAGTATTCAGAAATTCATTTTCTTTTAATTCCTGTCCTACTTTCCCATGGATATCAGAAAGGCGCTCGATAATTTTATTTAAACCACCAAGAATTGAATTCAGATGCTCCTGATCAACCTTGGGCATATTCAGATGTTTGGAAAGACTGGTTGATTGGCGATCCAGCTCTTTGATAATTTCTGCTTTCAGATCACTGCGGCTAAACACAGTTTGTATATTTAATAATGAAGCCAGCGCCGCATGTCTGTCCCAGACTTCTTCATTTTGTAAATGATAACGAATCTGTTTAAACAGAAACTCCAGACGCATGAATGTGCGTACACGTTCATTGAGTGGATGCTCGTAGAATATTTTATTTTTAGACGACATACTTATGAATGCTTGATCCGCTATTTGCCCTGTAATATGTTCATTTTTATTAGTATCGGCTTATAAGTGCCTATTTTTACTTATTTTATACCTGTTGAGCAAATATATCCTTCATGACGTGCTCATTTCAAGATAGGTATTGTGCAGAACTGTGACCTGTTTCTCCAGATTGGCTATATCTGAATTATTGGTAATGACATCATCTGCCGCCTTTAATCGTTGTTCACGACTGACCTGAGCTGACATGATTTGCTGTATTTCATCCGAAGTCAGGGTATCGCGTTCTCGTGTTCTTGAAATCTGTAGTTCTTCCGGTGTATCAACCACCAGAATACGGTCAATATTTTCGGTCATATCTGTTTCCAGCAATAACGGGATACACACTATGCAATAAGGGGCATCCATTGCCTGAATCCGGGTATAGATCTCTACCAGAACCAGTGGGTGGAGAATGGATTCGAGTTCAAAACGCTTGTCTGGATCAGAAAAAATGATTTGCCTGAGTTTGTTACGATCCAGCAATCCAGCCTCATCAAGCAAATCCGGACTGAATACATCAATAATTTTCTGTACGGCAGGTTGGTCAGGTTGAGTCAGCTCATGGGCGATGATATCGGCATCCACAATTGGAACACCGAGTTTTTCAAATAGATGGCAGATAGTTGTTTTGCCGCTACCAATACCACCAGTGAGTCCAATGACAAGCATAAGGGTTATTGTATGCCAGAGAACTGTAAATAGGCTCGTGTTATATCATTTCCCCAGATCAACGCAATCCAGCCGGCAGTGGCGAGATAAGGGCCAAACGGTATCGGTTTATTTTTGTCATGCCCTTTAAACAGGATCATCGCAATACCAACAACAGCACCTACCAGTGATGACAGGATAATAATCAGTGGTAGTGATTGCCACCCCAACCATGCACCCAGCATAGCCAGCAATTTAAAATCGCCATAACCCATACCTTCTTTTTTGAGTAGCAGTTTGAAAGCCCAGTAAACCAGCCACAAACTTAAGTATCCGGCAATGGCACCAATCACGCTGGTATTCAAATTAACAAATATACCCCAGAAACTGATCAATACGCCCAGCCAAAGAAAAGGCAGGGTAATGTTATCAGGTAATAGAAAGGTATCCAGATCGATAAAGGTCAATGCAATCAATGACCAGGTCAAGACCAGGCCCGCTCCTGCTTGCCAGCTAAAGCCAAACTTCCAGACAACAACCAAACTCAGAATTGCCGTTAAAGTTTCAATAATGGGATAGCGTGGAGATATCTTTGTACCGCACTCGGTACACTTCCCTTTTTGCAGGAGATAACTGATAACAGGGATGTTTTCCAAAGCTGTGATCAGATGATCACATTTTGGGCAACGAGAGCGGGGAGTGATTAAATTAAATGTTTTTTCATCATCAGGGGCTTCCTTGTCATTCAGAAGTTCTTCACATTGGGCTTTCCATTCCCTTTCCAGCATTACCGGCAGACGATAGATCACAACATTAAGGAAACTACCAACAGCAAGCCCAAGCAGGATTGTGGCAAAGTAGAGGAAGGATGGGTTGGATTGTAATAGCTGGAATAGTGACATTTTTATTATTTGTGTATTCAGTATCTCTTGTTGTGGGAGTGATCGTATTTAGGCCCCCTTTTGGTTTCCCGGCCGCGATAATCGCGACGGAGACCATCGTTCCCTACACTGATTTTATACAACTTCGCCCATCTTGAAGATTGGCAGATACATAGCGATGACCAGACCACCAATAAGCACACCCAGTACCGCCATGATAAGTGGTTCCATCAAGCTAGCCATAGCATCGACTGCATTATCAACTTCTTCCTCATAGAAATCAGCGACTTTGCTTAACATAGCATCGACAGAACCGGCTTCTTCACCTATGGCTACCATTTGATTCACCATATTTGGAAACAGGTTACTGTTGCGCATCGAGATATTTAATTGTGTACCGGTTGCGACCTCATCACGCATTTTCATAATACCATCGTAATAAACTGCATTGCCTGATGCGCCGGCCACGGATTCCATGGCTTCGACCAGTGGGACACCAGCTGCAAACATGGTGGCCATGGTACGTGCAAAGCGGGCAATAGTAGATTTAAGAACAATATCACCAAAAACAGGAGCCTTGAGAGCAAGGCGATCCATCGCGTGTTGTACTTTAGTAGAGCGTTTTTTGATGTTGATGAAACCGTAAATAAAGCCACCAATACCACCAAATATGGCCCACCACCATTCCTGGAAAATAGCAGATATATTAATCACCATTTGAGTCAGAGCAGGCAGGTCAGCACCAAAGCCTTTAAACAAGCTTTCAAATTGAGGAATTACAAAGATCATCAAGATGGCGGTGATAACAAAGGCAACAACAATAATGGATACTGGATAGAATAAGGCTTTTTTTACCTTTGCTTTAATGGCCTCGGTTTTTTCTTTGTAGTTTGCAATTTCATTGAGTAGTTTTTCAAGAATACCGGCTTGTTCACCGGCATGAACCAGACTGCAATACAACTCGTCAAATTGCAGGGGATGTTGTCTGAGTGCTTCGGTAAATGTACCACCAGCTTCCACACTAGCCTTAATGGCCATGATCATTTCGGCCATAGATGGGTTTTCATGGCCTTTACCGACGATATCAAAGGACTGCACCAGTGGCACACCGGATGACATCATGGTCGCCATTTGACGACTAAAAATTGCAATTTCCTTACTGGTGATCTTTTTCTTGCCAGCACCAAACAAGGCCTTGGGTTTTTTTCTGACTTTGAGAGGATTGATGCCCTGGCGTCGCAGATCGGCTTTGACCAATGCAGCACTAGGCCCCTGAGACTCACCTTTTACACGTGAACCTTTTTTATCTGCACCTTCCCAGATAAACGTGGTTTGTTGTGGTGCCTTTGCGCTTTGTGCCATTACCTTGCCCCTGATTTAATTATTCTTTTGTTACGCGGTTAATTTCTTCGAGGCTGGTAAATCCATCTTTTACCTTTTTGAGGCCAGACTGACGTAAATCCGGGATGCCTTCTTTTTGTGCCTGGTCGGCCAGATCCATCGCATTACCCTCAGCCATGATAATACGTCCCATTTCTTCCGAGATTGGCATAACTTGATAAATCCCGACACGGCCTTTGTAACCCTCTGTACATTGATCACAACCAACAGGACCAAAAAGTTTCAATTTGGATATTTCTTCTTCTTTAAAGCCTTCTTCGAGTAAGGCTTCTTTAGGAATATCTACAGGTTGTTTACATTTACTGCAAAGGCGGCGCGCCAGACGCTGGGCAATAATCAATGTAACAGCAGAAGCAATATTAAAAGGAGCCACTCCCATATTAACCATACGCGAAAGTGTTTGGGGGGCATCATTTGTATGTAGAGTTGATAGTACCATGTGACCTGTTTGTGCAGCCTTAATTGCAATCTCAGCTGTTTCTATATCACGTATCTCACCTACCATGATGATATCCGGATCCTGACGCAGGAAGGCCTTCAAGGCACTGGAAAAGGTGAGCCCTACCTTTGGATTGACATTGACCTGATTAACGCCAGGCAAGTTAATTTCAGCGGGGTCTTCTGCAGTCGAGATATTTCGATCTTCAGTATTCAGAATATTCAAACCGGTATAGAGTGAAACGGTTTTACCACTACCGGTTGGACCCGTAACCAGAATCATGCCATAGGGCTTATGCAGTGCATCCATATAGAGTTCTTTTTGTTCGGGCTCATAACCGAGTGCATCAATACCCATCTTGGCGCTACTAGGATCGAGGATACGCATTACAATCTTTTCACCAAATAGAGTCGGGCAAGTACTTACACGAAAATCGATAGCCCTGTTTTTGGATAGCGTCATTTTCATGCGACCATCTTGTGGTACACGGCGTTCGGAAATATCCAGACGAGATAATACCTTTATGCGAGCAGCCATCTTGGGAGCCAGATTACTGGGTGGTGTAGCAATTTCTTTTAATACACCATCTTGACGGAAGCGGACACGGTAAGTTTTTTCGTAGGGTTCAAAGTGAATATCGGAGGCCCCTTTATTGATGGCATCCAGTAGTACCTTGTTCACGAAACGAACGACTGGTGTATCATCAATTTCAGCATCTTTAACATCAGAACCGGCATCATCCTCATCTGATGTGATATCCAGATCATCCAGATCGGCATCGGTGAGATCGCTCATGCTGGAATCCTGTGCATCCATCGCCTTCTCGATGGCATTGGCAAGCTTGTCTTCTTCTACTAGTACGGCTTCGGTATTCGTGCCTACGTGGAATTTGATTTCATCCAGTGCCTGAAGATTGGTGGGGTCAGCGACAGCCACGAACAGGCGATTTCCACGTTTGTACAATGGGAGGGCATGATGGCGTCGAACCAGTTTTTCATCGACGAGTGAGGTGGCCATGGATTCGGGATCCATGGCTGTAATATCGAATACCGGTACCCCGAACTCATGGGAGGCCGAAGCGGCGATCTCAGGGCTTTTCAGAATATCGTTCTGGACCAGATAGGTCACAAACGGGATTTTCTGTTTTAAGGCCTGATCATTGGCCTCCTGGGCATCCGTATCTGTCAGGAGACTATCCTGAACCAGACGCCGGGCCAGACCGCTTAGGGGTATATTTGCGCTTGGTGTTGCCATATTATTGATTTATATAGTTTATTTTCATGTATTATTCTGTGACAAGCATCATAAATACTAGTTTATAAATGGGATACTGTCAGTTATTCCTGTTTTAGCCAAAAGCTCCTTATACAAGTATTTCGGCTAAAAGCAGGGGAAAATTAGTCTTTTCTTTCAGGATTTGAGGGTATAAACAGGAATTGTTGTAAATATGCACAATTAGCCAGATTTAAGTCTTGTCGAGGGGGATGGAAGGAGGAGGAGCATCACCTCTCTAATAAATGAATTTTTATGACTAGTTATCCATTATGTTGAATTATCTGATACATATGCCTATGGTCATAGGCATAAAATTAAAAAGTGATTGTAATACTTGAAGCAGGATTCTAAAGATGGAAAATAAAATTAACTCAAATATTAAAGATAGAAAAATAAAAATGGCCCTGGTGGGTTGTGGCAGAATTTCAAATAAGCATTTTGAAGCAATAGAAAAGCACAAAGACGATATAGAGCTTGTGGCAGTTTGTGATTCAAATAATGTTCTGGCAAATGAGTTTGCAGAAAAATATAAAGTGCAGGCCTATCAACGACTGGAAGAATTACTCTCGAATGAGGATATAGATTTGGTAAGTTTATGTACTCCAAGTGGATTACATTCAAAACAAACGGTTTTATGTGCTGAAAATGGCGTTCATGTAATGACAGAAAAACCAATGGCTACCAGATGGAAAGATGGGTTACGAATGGTGAGGGCTTGTGATACTGCGGGCGTGTATTTATTTGTTGTTAAGCAAAACAGATGTAATGCCACATTACAACTACTTAAACATGCAGTAGAACAAAATCGATTTGGGAAGATTTACATGGTTCAGGTAAATGTTTTCTGGACAAGACCTCAGGAATACTATGACAGCTCTACATGGCGAGGAACCTGGGAATTTGATGGTGGAGCCTTAATGAATCAGGCTAGCCACTATGTCGACTTACTTGATTGGCTAATTGGTCCAGTGAAAAATATACAAGCCATGACAGGAACTCTGGCCAGAAATATTGAGGTAGAGGATACAGCAGTAATGAATATACGATGGCGTTCCGGGGCGATTGGCTCCATGAGTGTAACTATGCTCACGTATCCAAAAAATCTTGAAGGTTCAATCACCATCATGGGTGAAAAAGGGACTGTAAAGGTTGGCGGTGTTGCTGTTAACGAAATTCAGCATTGGGATTTTTCTGAGCCTGATGAGATAGATAAAATGGTTAAAGATGCAAGCTATCAAACCTCTTCTGTCTATGGCTTTGGTCATCCCAAATACTATGAAAATGTAATTAATGTACTAAGAGGCAATGCAGAGCCGGACACGGATGGACGTGAAGGGCTACGTTCACTGGAATTATTGATTGCTGCATATCTTTCTGCACGTGATGGCCGTAAAGTTCCATTACCGCTGGAATACTAATAGTTATGGAAAATAATTTTCATGAGACCGCCATTGTAGATGATGGTGCCAGGATTGGAGAAGGTACCAGGATATGGCATTGGGCGCATATTTGTGGTGGTGCCAGGATTGGAAGTCACTGTTCTTTGGGACAAAATGTTTTTGTTGGTAACAAGGTTGTCATCGGTAACAACGTGAAAATACAGAATAATGTCTCTGTATATGACAATGTCATGCTGGAAGATGATGTGTTTTGTGGCCCAAGCATGGTTTTCACCAATGTTTATAATCCTCGTTCAGCAGTTTCCAGAAAAGATGA
>DAOVJZ010000021.1 GCA_030632035.1 Granulosicoccaceae bacterium
CGGCAATAACAGATACGTTTAATCTGACCAGTGGACGCACATCACCGGTGAAGGTGCCATCAGTTGCGGCAATCAAGATGACTTCGTGTACGCCGGATAGAGACACAATGACTTGCTTCACACGCGGGTCTTGTTTGCGTGCCTCGGCATCGAGCATTTCGAGTAATTTTACTTTTTCTGTTTCCGCTAATGACCTAAGAGGATCATCCGGGATATAAAGTGATTGTGACGACTGACCCGACCAGGCCTGTAATTTACCCTGACCACCACTGCGTGCAATGGCACGTGCGGCTGTTGCGGCCTGAGTCAGTGCTGGTAAAACAATTTCATCAGAATAGGCAAAGCCGGTTTTCTCGCCACTGATAGCACGCACACCGACGCCTTGTTCAATATTGTAACTGCCTTCTTTTACGATACCGTCTTCCAGTACCCAGCCTTCGTGGCGACTGCTCTGGAAATAGAGGTCAGCACTGTCTACAGAATGGGTCATGAGTTGATCCAGTACTGATTGCAGATCATTCTCACCCAAACCGGTTGGTGTTAATAATACACTACGTGCAAGTTCGAGGTTATTACTCATGAGGTACGACAACTAAGAATACGGTGCTCCAGTGCGGGGAAGTTCTGGCGTGTACTTAGCAGTTTATCACGATCAATATCAGCAACTACCGCACCGGACCCCTGTTGCAAATGATTTAATATATTGCCCCATGGATCAACGATCATGCTGTTGCCATGTGTCTCACGCCCATTCAAATGAAAACCACCTTGCGCGGCGGCAATGACATAACTCAGATTTTCAATCGCACGCGCGCGAATCAAGGGTTTCCAGTGTGCCTTGCCGGTAATGGCAGTAAAGGCCGATGGCATAGCAATAATCTCGACACCCTTGTCCACCATCTCACGAAACAGTTCCGGGAAACGCAAGTCATAACAAATAGCCAACCCCAGCTTTCCAAATGGTGTATCGACAACGACGGTTTCAGAACCTGCTTCAATAGTGGATGACTCATTATATTTTTCACCACTTTCTTCGAGGCTGACATCAAACAAGTGGATCTTGTCATAACGTGCAACCACCTTGCCTTTATCATTATATAGAAGACAGGCAGCCTTTATTTTTTTTGGATCCTTACAGGACAATGGAATGGTACCCGCAACAATCCAGACTTTGTGCTTGACAGATTCCTGTGCAAGGAAATCCTGTATTTGTCCCTTACCTTCCTCTTCACGCACATTAACCTTGTCTTCTTCCTTCAGACCCATAATGGCGAAGTTTTCCGGCAGCACGATCAACTTTGCACCGGCATCAACAGCCTGTGCAATCAAACGTCCGGCCTCGATCAGGTTTGCGCCTACGTTAGGACCTGATGCCATTTGTATGGCAGCTACTTTTTGTGTCATTCCTGCTCCTGCTTCATTTCTGGTTCTGTTCCTGGCTCTGGTTCTATTTCCTCTTCCTGATATGGGGACTGTTCTATGATTTCAAACAGGAATTTTCCATCTTGATCCTCATAAGGAGATAACCGAATACGTTCGGATGGTAACCCAAGTGCAACAAGCTTGTCTTGTAATTCCATTACCAATCGGGTGTTTTTTGTGTTTTTTGGAAAATGTATCTGTAATTGTGTATCTGGTTCATGAATGAGTTCTTGCATGGATTCCAGTAATAATTTGCTATGTAATAGAGTATCCAAAGTAACGGGTGGCACTTTGGCAACAGGTGGTTCTATATCAACAGCTGGAACAGCAACCGGTTGCGGCATCTCTGCAGATTGTTCGGGAATAGTGGCTTCCTCTACAGACTGTTCAGGAACACTGATCTCTTCTGCATAAACCACAGATACAACAAGTAGCAAAGCAAAATAAAATATCTTTTTCATATCACTGGATAATATCTGATATTGGATATTTAATCATTAACCTGCATTTTTCGGTTTCTGATTTACGAGAGTCTCGTCTTTAATCTGTTTGATCACTGGCTTGTCCCATGGACCAGTGACTGTATATTGGTATTGCGTCACCTGACTGATTTGTTTCCTGAACAGTTTTTCTGTCAATACCGCGATAGCTGCCCCGAGTGGGCCTGCTGCCACTGCTCCAGCAACGGCAAAGCTGCCACTCATCGTGGGGGTATACGTCATAGTCTGATCATAATCTTCCTCTGCCAGACCAATGCGTCCGGCAATCACAATCTGGCCAGCCGGAGATTTAACAACCATATTGTTCGTGTAAGCATTACCCTTATCGATTGAAAAATCACCTCGAATACTGTCGAAGGTAAATCCCTTTTTAAATAAATCACTGAAGTCGAGTGATAAACGACGGGGAATAGCACGCAAACTAAGCAAACCAAATATCCGTCCCACCTTACCAGGATCGACATCCTGAATACGGCCCTCATCCAAATCAATATTAAACTTCCCTTCCACCTTTTCAAGTGACCAATCGTAAGGAGAACCATCCCAGTTAGCATTAATACTCAGTTTTGATTTACTGCCTTTAAACTCATTTGCATAATCAAGCTGACTAAGCAATTCACCAAAACTTTTATGTTCTATCTTAAGGTTAAGGGATGATTTAGGAGTATCGTTAATATATAACCAGCTCCCGTTACCCGCAGCCTTTATCTGTGGTGAGTTGAGTGTGATATGTTTAAAGTACAATCCGTTATCAACTTTAGCCACTTCCATATCAAGTTTCCCCATCTCGGCCTTACCATAAGTAAAACGTTTGGCCTTGACAAACATCGGTGGAATATCGCGTGGATCAAATACTCCTTCCTGAGTTGTTGTCTCTTCTTTATTTTTATCCCTTTCTATATGAAGATGATCGGCATCCAGCAAGAGTGTCAATGCACTGCTGTCCGGTTTCCATAAAGTCTGTGATTTGCTGAATGTAATCCAGTTATCAATATCGATACTGGCCAGATCTCCTGAAAGTTTAAACAGTGATTTACCCGGTAATTCAGTTCCTTCTCTGCCTAAATGAATACCACCTCGTGTCATGGAAATTATATTCTCTTTCTCTTCCAGTTCGAAAATACCACTGATGTCTTTCCCGTAAAGCATGGACATTTTTCTGGCTTCGGTTGTTGAAAGATCAATTTCCATTTCCAGTGTACGAATTTCATCTGCCTTTTTACCCAATGGGCTGGGCAGGTTAATGCTCATGCCTGACAGGTTTGATTCAATATGTAACTGTCCACGACCCTTGCCTGCACCCCAGTTTTTCGGGAATTGTATTTTTGAACGCCAGTTTGAACTACCTGTAAAATACATCAGCCACGGCCAATCATGTTGTTTCATGAGTTTTTCAATTCCAACACTGCCCGCAATATCCATGGTGGTAAAGCTGTCTTTTTTCCCTTCCGGTTTTTCGGAATAAATATCAGCCGTTATTGGTTTCCCCAAAAAAACACCCGATAACCTGCTTTGAGTAACTCCACTATCTGAAAAATAAAGAACACCATTAACCTGTTCAACTTTCAAATCATGTGCTCCGGTTAATGTGTTGTTTTTAAATTTAATACTACCTGCTGTTTTATTGGGCTTGTCCGAAAGGAAGATACCCAGATCCAGTTCAATATCACATCTTCCCCTCACTTTCTTTTCCGGGAGAAAATGACCAAAACTTTCTTTTAACGGGCTTTGTTTTAAAAAGGAAATACCATCACTTGTTTTTGCTTCGACCTTACCCTTGATATTAAGTAACGGATGATCGGCACTCAGTACCGGGATAGAAATTCGGGTATCAGTAATATCAGCATCAAAGATTTTTCCTTCGGCCACATCAATATTCATACTATCGCCACTGAACACAACCTGTGCCTCTATTTGGTCAATGCGTGGCCAGCCATCCATGTAATCCAGTAATACATTTTCAATAGTAAAAGCAGCCCTGAACTGGCCATTGTTGTTTGTGAAAGGAAAATCATCTACATGGCCCTTGAAAACAGCCGTGCCGGATTTTATGCGTCCACTGATAATAGAGTGGTCCAGCCAGGTAACAACATCATCCTCCATAATAACAGCGGGAAGATAAGGATAAACATGTTCGGCATTACCGTTCTCAAAAGTTGCCTGAATATCAAGATAAGGGTTAGCCGTATTATCAATCCTGACCAATGCCTTAACCTGCATTTCCAGATCCTTTCCGACAAGATCAATTTCATCTGTCGTGATCTCCCAACCTTTGTCTTTACGCACCCATTTAATCTCGCCTTCCAATTCCTTAATTGGCCATGGCTTGCGGAACACGTGCGGAATATTAACTTCAACCCGATCACTATCTGTTTCTACTTCCAGACTGCCGGTATCATTTTCGTGAGCAAGCGAACCACTCAGTGCAGTAAAACCGGGAATTGAATGCCATGGTTTAATGGAAACATCAGATAATTGTGTATTGAATGCCAGTTGTTCAATACCCTGCCCAGCCAGATTAAAACTGGTATGAAAATCTTCCAGCTTGCCTTCGGGTTGCATGGTAACAATGGCATCAACCATTTGTTTATCCAGTTTGCCAAACATCAGGGCAATCTGGCTAATACTGCGATTCATAGCTTGATCAATATCTACCTGAATATTGTCATTGTTAACAGCGATTGTGATATGACTGCCCTGATCTTTTTTGCCCTCTTCTACAAATACAGCCTTGTCGATATCAAGAGTCCAGTTATCATTATCACGTTGCCATTTGAAATTACTGATATCAACATCAGCCGGTTGCTTGATAAACTCATTCTGGTTTATCCATTGAAGCGCATCCAGCCCAAGCTTACCTTCGATAGACTGTATGCGGGCATTTTTGAATTCACCCTGAATATCAAAACTGGCTGTGCCTTCTGAAAGTGCCAGATAATCACGTCCCAGTTCGTCCAGGAACACATTCATGCTTAATTGTGTACCTCTGGTTCTCAAGCTCCCTGTCCAGTTACCAGATGCCAGCACATCACCATCAATAGTCATATCAAATTGAAATGCACGCCCTGTCTTTTCGGGAAAATTGACAGAACCTTTCAGGTAATGCTGACCACGCTTGTTTTTCAAATAAAGATTTATATTTGAAAAATTATATTCCCGTTTTCTGTATTCATCTTTCCAGTGGATATTACAGTTTTCAAGACCAATATACGGGTTTGCGAGTAACCATTGGGCAAAGTCCTGATTTTCAGATTCTTTAAGCTGTTCATCTGAAACTCCAAACCCCTGGATAGCCAACGTTCTGTCAGCATGGCGAACAACATAAAGACTGGCACCATCTACCATCAAGCCAGATGGTATTAAACTCCAGTTACGCAAACTGTCCAGAAAACCAATTACAACTTTTGCTTTATTAAAGTGAATAACTTCCTTATTTTTTTTCTCATCGATCAACCTGACATCTTGCAAGCTGATTTCAGGATTAATAGACTTCCATGTGACCGAGATATCAGCCACCTTGACATCATAGCCAATCAAACCACTCAGCTTGTTTTCAATATCAGAACGATATTCATTCAAGTCTAATGTAACGAAACGCAATGTAATAACAGCGGCGACAATAACCACTATAAGTACTGCTATCACATTACGTGCTGTTTTTAAGGTTTTATAAAGAAATTGCATATAATAGTTTTTATAAAGTTCACATCAATATAATGTCAAACTGCTCTTGTGTATATAATGACTCAACCTGAAACTTGATAGTTTTACCGATAAACTCTTCCAGCTCGGCTACACTGTCTGATTCCTCATCCAGTAACAAGTCTACAACTTCCTGTGACGCCAACACCATCAAGGTTTGTGTATCAAACTGACGTGCTTCTCGTAAAATTTCACGGAATATTTCATAACAGACTGTTTCTGCTGTTTTGACTGAAGCACGTGCCTGACAAGTAGGACACGGCTGACACAATATATGTTCCAGGCTTTCACGGGTACGCTTGCGTGTCATTTCAACCAGACCCAAACCGGACACTTCACATATGTGGTTCTTTGAACGATCACGCCCCAGACTTTTTTCCAGTGCACGCAGCACCTGACGTTTGTGTTCCTCTTCCTGCATATCAATAAAATCGAGAATAATAATGCCTCCCAGATTACGCAATTGCAGTTGTCGCGCAATGGCCTGCGCTGCTTCCAGATTGGTTTTGAAAATGGTTTCTTCCATATTACGATGCCCGACAAAGGCACCGGTATTCACATCGATCGTAGTCATGGCCTCGGTTTGATCAAAAATCAGATACCCGCCAGACTTAAGCTGGACTTTTCTTTCCAGTGCCTTCTGGATTTCATCTTCAACTGAATACAAATCAAAAATCGGGCGCTCACCAGGATAGTGTTCAATACATTCTGCAAGTTCAGGAATAAACTGGTTAGCAAACTCGGTAGCCTTACGATGCATTTCACGTGAATCAATACGTACCTTTTCAACATCAATACCGACCATATCACGCAATACACGCACTGCCAGTGGCAAGTCCTCATAAACAATCGTGCCGGTTTTTATATTTGGGATTTGTTCCTGAATGGAATTCCACAAGCGTTGCAAAAAGCGCATATCATTGCTGAGTTCTTCTTCATTCGCTCCTTCGGCAACAGTACGTACAATATAACCATTCTTTTCTTCTGTTGATTCCATCAAGGACTTTACAATACCCTTTAAACGATCGCGTTCTTCCTCACCTTCAATCTTTTGCGAAATACCCACATGGGATATGCCAGGCATGTACACAAGCAAGCGCGATGGAATTGATAGCTGTGTTGTCAGACGTGCACCTTTTGTACCCATTGGATCCTTGATGACCTGTACAAGCACATCCTGCCCTTCATGTAACAGGGTATTTATTTGTGGTGTCTCATCCTGGTTTTCACCGTCAACAGCTATATCTGATGCATGTAAAAAGGCCGTACGATTAAGACCTACCTCAATAAAAGCAGCCTGCATTCCCGGCAGGATACGTGACACCTTACCTTTATAAACATTGCCCACCAAGCCGCGTTTACGTGAACGCTCAATATGGATCTCCTGCAGAATCCCGTTTTCAAGTACCGCAACACGAGTTTCCTGTGGTGTCACATTGATCAGAATTTCTTCACTCATTTATTTGTTCCTAATACTTTAATCTTAAATTCATTTAACAATTCGGCAGTTTCAAACAAGGGCAAACCCATGACACCGGAAAAACTGCCTTCAATTTTTGAGATAAATATTGCTGCCAATCCTTGTACTGCATAACCACCCGCCTTGTCTTGTGGTTCACCTGTGTTCCAGTACGCTTCCCGTTCCTGTTCGGTTGTCTCCCTGAAACTGACACGAGATCGATTTATGATAACTTTTTCCTGTTCCCCAACCAGTGCAACGGCACTCAATACTTCATGTGTTTGTCCGGACAGCTTTGCCAGCATAGCAAGCCCATCAGATTTGTCTTTGGGTTTTTCCATCACCTGGTTATCCAGCACCACCACCGTGTCGGCACCCATAACTGGAATACTGGAATCCCCCACTGAGGCATGGCCGGCACGTGCCTTTTCCAGTGCCAGACGCTGCACATAGTCCTCTGGCGACTCATCAGGTGAGCGTTGTTCCGGCACATCAATCGAGACTACCTGATAAGAGACCCCAATCTGGGCCAATAATTCACGTCGGCGCGGTGAAGAAGAGGCAAGATAGAGATGAATTGCGGGTTCCGGGTTATTGGCTGTCAAACTCATTCTTTTATTGTACTTGTTTCAAGAGTTTCATCCCATCAAGGTGTAATGGGCTAACTGCTGAAAAGTCCTCACTTGCTTCAAGACAAGGAAAAAATAAGTGAGAAAACGGAGTTTTGGGCATGGATGCCCTTATGTCGCGAAGCACAAGGACGTGCGAGAGCGACTTACATGTCAGTAAATGAGTACCCAACATACGGGCATGAATATTTCGACTTGTTTTTGACGCAGTATTGAAGCAAGTGAGGGCTTTTCAGTCGATTATTGCCTGTGATATGGGTGGTTCTGGGTGATTGACCATGCCCTGTAGAGTTGCTCGGCTAGCACCACCCGCACCAATGGATGTGGCATGGTCAGGGCTGAAAGCGACCATTTGCTCTCGGCACGAGCCAGACACCCGGATGCCAGTCCTTCCGGCCCACCAACCAACAGGGCTACATCACGGCCATCCTGCATCCATTGACCCAGCTTTTCTGCCAGTTGCGGGGTATCCCATTGTCGGCCGGTGACTTCCAGCGCTACCACCATCGCGCCCTTGGGAATGGCCGCCAGCATCTGCTGACCTTCCTTTTCGGTAATGCGCGCGACATCGGCTGATTTCCCACGTTTGCCAGCAGGGATCTCAATCAGTGTTAGTGAACATTCCGGAGGCAGGCGTTTGGCGTATTCGTTGAAACCTTGCTCTACCCAGGCGGGCATCCGGTTTCCAACGGCGATGAGATGAATGCGCATAAGGTTACTGCGCGAGCATTTCTTCTTCTGACCTTTCTGACATGCTCCACAACTTTTCCAGATTATAAAAGTCACGCACATCATGTTTCATGACATGAATTACGATATCTCCCAAATCGACCAACACCCATTCGCCTTGATCTTCTCCTTCCATACCCAATGGTTTCATACCGGCTGCCTTTGCCTTGTCGAACACATAGCTCGCCACCGATTTCGTATGCGTATTAGAAGTACCTGTTGCAATCACCATGATGTCAGTCACACTGGAAATATCATGTACATCCAGCTCCAAAACATCAAGCGCCTTCATGTCATGAAGTGCATCAATTACGAGTTTCTTTAAATCTTCTATCTTCATCTTATTTATATATAGCCTGTTTCTGTATGTAAGCCCAAACCTTTTCGGGAACCAAATCGCTTGCATCACCACCAGAACGAATTCTTTCCCGTACCTTAGTGGATGAGACATCCACTTGTGTTACTGGGCAACGGTAAATAACACCCGCCGCCTGTTGTAACAAATCCTGTTTTTTATTAGTTAAATGTTGGCTTAAAAAATCAGCCACTATGCCTGATCGTGTTAACTCACAATCCGGTCGATCAGCGATCACAATGTGCACCAATGAAATCAATTTTTTCCATTCATGCCAGCTATCAATTTGATTAAATGCATCCACACCCAGAATCAAACACAATGGCAACTCACCCAATTCATTTCTGAGCGATGACAAGGTATCGACCATCCACGATGGCCCTTCCCTTTCCAGTTCACGCTTGTCGATAGACAACTCGGTATGATCGTCCGCAACCAGTTCCAGCATGGCCAATCGGTGTTCTGCACTGGCCACCGGCATATCACGATGTGGGGGCACATTACACGGAATCAATCTGGTTTCCTGTAAATCGAGTGTATGACTCACATCCAGCGCAATCTGTACATGGCCATTGTGCACGGGATCAAACGTACCACCCAGAATACCGATCATGAGGGTTGGAGCTGGTATTTAAGTACGAATATGACCATCGCCAATCACGATGAATTTGCGTGATGTCAGACCTTCCAGACCGACAGGCCCACGCGCATGAATCTTGTCGGTACTGATACCGATTTCGGCACCGAGTCCATATTCAAAACCATCTGCAAAACGAGTTGATGCATTGACCATGACCGAACTGGAATTCACTTCCGTCAAAAACTGGCGTGCACGCCCAATGTCTTCGGTGATAATCGATTCAGTATGTGCCGAACTGTGATCATGTATGTGGTCAATTGCCTGCTCAATCCCATCGACAATACGAATAGAAAGAATAGGCGCAAGATATTCTTCATCCCAGTCTTCTTCCGTTGCCGCATTGATATCTTTCAGGATTGCACGGGTCTTGTCACAACCACGCAGTTCAACACCTTCTTTTTGATACAGCTTGTTTAACTCAGGCAATACTTTGTCCGCAATAGCATCAGCAACCAATAAGGTTTCCATGGTGTTGCAGGTGCCATAGCGTTGGGTCTTGGCATTAAAAGCGACCTTGACTGCCTTTTCAACATCGCCCTTGTCATCAATGTAAACGTGACACACACCGTGCAAATGTTTAATCACAGGCACACGCGCTTCTTCCATAATGCGTGCAATCAAACCCTTGCCGCCACGTGGCACAATCACATCGACATATTTATCCATGCGTACGAGTTCGCCTACAGCAGCGCGATCTGTTGTTTCAACCACCATCACTGCATCCGCAGGCAAACCGGCTTTTTCCAGTCCTGCTTTAATTGTTTTCGCAATCGCCTGATTGGAGTACACGGCTTCTGAACCACCACGCAAGATAGCCGCATTGCCTGACTTCAGACACAGTGCGGCCGCATCGGCCGTTACGTTAGGACGCGATTCATAAATGATACCGATCACACCCAAAGGCACGCGCATGTAACCAACCTGAATCCCACTGGGACGGTATTTGAGATCAGAAATTTCACCGATTGGATCAGATAACGCCGCAATCTGACGAATACCTTCAGCAATGGTGGCAATACCATCATCAGTGAGTGCCAGACGATCAATCATCGCATCAGACAAACCATTGGCCTTGCCTGCATCCAGATCTTTCTGGTTTTCTTTCTTGAGCATATCGGCTGACTGTTCAATCTGGTTGGCAATTTCGAGTAAGGCAGAATTACGAGCATTGGTCGTAGATCGTGCGAGCGCACGGGAAGCCAGGCTTGCCCGTTCACCTAAATCATTCATGTATGTCTTGATATCCACTATATTGCGCCTTGCATTAGCCGTTTACCGGTCATTAAAACCACCAATTGTAACAGTTCGTCCCATACATTTCCCGCCATCATGCCCTTGTAAATACGGTCAATACGACCTGTGAAGCCCAACAGGCGCTGCCATTGCCCGGCATTGAAGCGTTTTAAACCATACTGGATGAGTACCTGCCGCTTTTGCCAAACGCCGTGCTGGCGCATGGCCTGATCCATCCCGACCCCGGAACGAATATCATCGGCCATACCGGTAAGCCCACGAATCTCACGTGCCAGTGCCCACAGGATAAATGCTGGTTCGACTCCTTCGCTACGCAATCCGTTAAGGATACGGACTGTACGCACACTGTCACCTTCCAGTGCGCTATCGACCAAACCGTACACATCAAAGCGCGCGCTATTGGCCACAGCACGCGTCACCATTTCGGAAGAAACAGCTTCTGTGCCATATAACAAAAACAGTTTTTCCAGTTCCTGCATGGCAGCTAACAAATTACCTTCAACACGTTCAGCCAGTACCTGTACCGCATCGTGCCCAAGCTTCATGCCTTTCTTATTGGCACGTTGCATGATCCAGCCCGGCAATTGCCTGGGTTCAACCGGCCATACCTGAATAAACACACCAGCATGTTCAAGTGCCTTGAACCATTTTGTGTTCTGTGTGCCTTTATCTATCTTGCCGGTAACAATTAACAGCACCGTATCTTCCGGTGGATTAGCAATATATTCGGCCAGCGCCTTGCGCCCGGCATCGCCGGGTTTACCGGTTGGCATACGCAGTTCGATCAATTTACGTTCGGCAAATAATGACAAGCTATTTCCCAGCATCAATAGCTGGTTCCAGTCAAAGCTTTTATCAACATTCAGGATCTCACGACTATTGAAATCATTGGCACGCATTTGTGCGCGAATAAGATCACAGGCTTCCTGTACCAGCAGTGGTTCATCACCACTGACAATATAGATAGGCGCAGGCCCTTTTTTTAATTGGGAGGTAAGTTGTTCGGGTCTAAGTTTCACTGAGGAAGGATGGCGGAACTATTCTACTTATTGGCCATAATAATTTGAACCCGCTGTAACAACTGACGAATCGCGTTACTTTGCATGTCTTTATAAAGCATGTTTTCTTCATTCTGTTTTGCAATGACTGCGGTTTCATCAAATGTGAAATCACGAACCAGACTGATGGTTTGTTTATCAACCAGTGTTTTACCACCTCTATCCAGACCAAAATCAACCTGATAGTTGAGTTCATACTCACGCACCTTGGCGTTACTGGCACCAACAGACAACACGCGACGGGTCTGTTTTTCACCATAGATCTTGATAATCAATTCGGCCTGTTTGGGATTTTCAGTCAACTGGACACCACTGCTACGCAAAATACGTTTAATGGTAGGTGTAATACCTCTATATTTATCGGCACCTTGCACAAAGGTCGTGGGCATATTGATCGGTACATCGACCGAACCACGCATGCGAAAACCACAGCCTTCCAGTGTCAACACTGAAACAGCCAGTAAAAGGGTAAATCCAAACAGGGAAATTCGATTTTTCATGGTCTCAGTGTACCCCAACTTGGGCATCAGGCACAGATCATCCAGCCACAATATTGACCAGACGGCCGGGAACCACGATGATTTTTCTGATTTCCTTGCCTTCGAGGAAACGCTGTACGTTTTCATCTGTCTGCGCCTGCGCCTCGATATCTGCCTTGGATGCCTCTGCCGGCACCGCAATCTTTCCCCTGAGCTTGCCATTCACCTGTATCACCAGCTCGATACTGTCTTTTACGAGTGCTGACTCATCGGCCTTTGGCCATGGCACATCAATCACGGCTTCGCTGTGTCCCAGCTCATGCCAAAGTCGATGGGTAATGTGGGGCACAATCGGTGACAGCAATAGCACAGCACTTTCCAATGCCTCTTGCATGACCGCTTTGCCCTGCTCAGAAGAATCATCCAGCTTGACCAACACCTTACACAATTCCATC
>DAOVJZ010000209.1 GCA_030632035.1 Granulosicoccaceae bacterium
TAATGGCACCCTGTTGAAACACCTGCGTGATACGCGGGGTGTAAATGGCTATGGTCTTGAAATCAATACCAATAAAATTATTCAGTGTGTAAATAATAATATCAATGTAATCCAGACTGACCTTGATGCCGGCTTGTCTGATTTTGATAAAGACTCGTTCGACTACATCGTCATGACCCAGACATTACAGGCCATGTCCCGACCGGATCAATTAATCGAGGAAATGTTGCGTGTCGGACGTGAAGGTATTGTCACCTTCCCGAACTTCGGCCACTGGAAGGCACGCCTGCACATTGCACTTGGCGGACACATGCCTGTTTATGGTGCTATATCATATGAATGGTACGACACACCCAACATTCACCTTTGCACACTGAGTGACTTTGAAAAACTGTGCAAAGACAAGGGTATTAAAATACTTCAAAGGGAAGTGGTCACAACTGAACATAAGACCAGTGCCGCTATGCGTGTGTTACCGAATCTTTTAGGTGAAATGGCATTGTACCGGTTTACCAAAAAATAAATTTAGGCACGGAGGACACAGAGATTTTTATATATTAAATTTTAATTTTTATGTCCTCCGTGCACTCTGTGGTTCAAAAACAATCTCTAAAAAACCCGCCAAAGACTATACAACCCGAACACTATTACAGTAAGCCCTGCAATATTTCGCACCAACGGTTTTTGCAGTGATCCAACCAGTTTTCCAGCCGCCAATCCCATGAATAACATTGCTGGAAGTGTACCCAACCCGAAGCTCACCATAAGTAATGCGCCTTGCGTGGGTGAACTAGCGGTGAGTGTCCAGACCAATGCGGTGTAAACCATGCCACATGGGATCCAGCCCCAGATAGCACCGGCTATTAATGCGCCATGATAATTTTTTATAGGTAGGAATTTTCTGCCCAGTGGTTCGAAGTATTTCCAGATATGACTACCGAGGTTTTCGAGTTTCATCAAACCTTGCCACCAACCGGCAATGTATAAACCCAATACGATCATGAAACCGCCGGCCACGAGTGCGACATAAAAACGCACGGCCTTGATATCGACCATATCTACAATGAGTGAGCCAATACCGGCAACCAGTAAACCGGCAATGGCATAACTGGTAATACGTCCGATATTATATAAAAGAACAAATGGCAACATGCGCATGAAGCGGCCACGAATATTATCGGGCAAACCCAATGTCAGCGCGCTGATAACACCGCCACACATACCTGCACAGTGAGTACTGCCAAACAAACCCACCAGAAATGCGGCAGCCAGTGTGATTTCATCCATGACCATCGAACTGTGATCGTGCATGGTTATTTATCCAGTTGTTTATCGACGTTATTTTTTTTCATTAGATATAGCACCAGTAAAATAGCGGGGATACCCACCAGCGATGCGTAAATGAAAAAGAAAGAATAGCCTTGTGAATCCACCACGATACCAGAAAAACCGCCCAGGAATTTTGCCGGCAGTGTCATCAAGGAACTGAACAGTGCATATTGGGTTGCGGTATAAGCCGTATTCACAAGACTGGAAAGATAGGCAATAAATACCGCACCAGCCAGCCCTCCGCTTAAGTTATCTGCACTAATCACAACGGCAAGCAAACTCAGGTTGGGTTCAACATTAGCCATGTAGGCAAACAATAAGTTAGTCGCTGATACCATGATCGCACCGAGCAACAACGGTCGCATAATACCAAAACGCACAACCAGTATGCCGCCAATACCAGCACCGAAGATGGTCATAAAGAAACCAAATATTTTGGTCACGTTGGCAATCTCAACCTTGCTGAAACCCAGATCGAGATAAAACGGATTGGCCATCACGCCCATCGTGATGTCACTAATACGGTACATACCTACCAGGATCAGGATCACCAGCGCCACTGAACCATTGCGTTTAAAGAAATCTACAAATGGACAAACCACCGCACCAATAAAAAAGGCCATTGTCATGCGCACGTGATGTTGCAAGTGTGCCGAGCCTTCCATGAAATCAACCACGCGTTGTTCCTGCATCATGGTTTCACTGCTGACCTTGTGTTCGGGTTCTTTAATTAACAACACGGTAACAACACCGACCAACATCATGCCTGCCATTGCAATATAGGCTGTTGACCAATTAGCGAAATCTGCAATATAAAACGCCCCTGCCCCTGCCATGAGCAATGCCAGTCGATAACCCAATATATAACTGGCCGCCATTGCGCCCTGTAATTCCTTTTCTACTGCCTCAATACGATAGGCATCAATCGCGACATCCTGTGTTGCCGAAGAAAATGCCACCAACAACGCAAACAAGGCAACCGCTGTCAGGTTTTGATTGGGATCGGTAAAGGACATTCCTATTAATCCACATGCGATACCAATTTGCGCAAGCAGGATCCAGCCACGACGCTGGCCGAGTAAATGCGTAAATGGAAATAACGGCAGGCGATCAATCACCGGTGACCAGAATACCTTTATAGAATATGTAATCCCGACCCAACTGAAAAAACCAATAGCACTGCGAGTCAGACCTTCATCTGTCAACCATGCGGATAACGTCGAGAACACCAACAAGAAAGGAAGACCGGCAGAGAATCCTAAAAACAGCATAGTGACAACATGCGGTTTTAAATAAACACGTAATGCCTCTTTCCAACTGTGAAGGGTTTTTATCATTATTATTTTAATAGATACACTTTAAAGCAAAAAGATTTTGATTTTAAACCCCCTCCCCCTAACCCCCTCCTTCATTCAAGGAGAGGGTTGGGGTGAGGGGGTAAAAAAGCTACAACTCCATATCATAATCAACCGTCAACGGTGCATGATCCGAGAACCATTTATTTTTATAAACCGAGGCCTTCAACACCTTGTCTTTAAGTCCCGGTGTTATTACATGATAGTCGATACGCCAGCCCACGTTATTGGCACGCGCATTACCGCGGTTCGACCACCAGGTATATTGATCCGGTTTCTGGTTCACGACACGGAATGCATCAACAAAACCGGCCTTGCCGAACAACCAGTCCAGCCATTGCTGTTCTGCGGGCGTACAACCGGAATTTTTTTGATTACTCTTCCAGTTCTTAATATCAATTTCCTTGTGAACCATATTCCAGTCACCGCAAATAATGAATTCACGTTTTTTACGGCGCATGGCCAGCAAATCCTTTTCCAGCCGTTTCATTAACTTCATTTTATCCAGATGACGTTCTTCACTCGCTGAACCGGATGGCAAATAAAATGACACCACACTCAACTTGCCGAAATCAGCCTGGATCCAGCGCCCTTCCGAATCAATACGACCCCAGCCCAGCCCAGATGTGACCTTGTCCGGCTCTTTTTTGCTGTAAATCGCAACACCGCTATAGCCCTTTTTCTCGGCATCGAAATAATAACAATGAAAGCCCTTGGGTTTAAAAATGCCATCGCTGAGCTGATGCTCTTGTGCCTTGGTCTCCTGA
>DAOVJZ010000163.1 GCA_030632035.1 Granulosicoccaceae bacterium
ATTAATGGGGACAAGGTGCTTGACTGGGTGAGAAGTCATTTTGACTGGAGTATCCCGATCCTGTTCGTCACCATGCGTGATAGTGAAAGAGATATTGTCTATGCACTTGAGCATGGTGCAGATGATTACATGAGCAAACCAGTCAAGCAGATGGAAATGCTGGCTCGTATCAATGCGCTAGCCAGAAGAACTGAACACAAGCCTACTGAGAATAAAGAACTGGTTATTGGTGATTATGTTATTGATATGGCTTCAAGAGCAGTGCGGCATAATGACAAGCTAATCAAGCTAACACAGAAAGAATTCGAGCTTGTCGCCTTTCTTTTTAGCCATCTCAATTCAGTATTGTCCAGAAAACATATTCTGGAAAATGTCTGGGGACGTTCAGGTGAACTGAATACCAGAACAGTTGATACACATGTCAGTCGTATTCGAAATAAACTGGAGCTCGGAAAGAGCGATGACTGGCGTCTCAGCGCTATTTACCATCATGGCTACCGACTTGAGTATTTGGGTGAACCAGCTAAAAAAAATGAACAACATCTATCGTCTTTATGATTCCCAGAGATAAACTACCTGAATCCCGTTGCCTGATTCATTGTAATTAAACTCTGTGCAAAGCGATTTTACCAGCGCAATACCACGTCCAGAAAATATATTATTATCTGTTTCGGCATGATAGGAATTAACATCAAATCCTTTACCACTATCCTGATATTCAATCGTCAGCTTGCCGCCATCATCAGCAGGTTCATGATGTAAATTAATTCTGATAAAACCTTCATTCAAATCTGTAAGCCGTTGTTCTCTGATTTCATAATATTCTGCAAATCCTTCCGGACTCATTTTCAATTTGCTGTCCATCCCCAGAACACCATGCTCAAGTGCATTCGAGTACAACTCGGCAAGTATCGTATACAACCGTCCACGATGACTATACAACCCCTGTATTTCCAGAAGCACATGCAAAATAGCGGGCAAAGGATCCATGCCCCTCAATATTTCTGGCCCCAATTCAAAAGAAACATCCCATTTACAGGGGGCTTTTATATCTGATGTTTCTTTACTATCTTTATCCTTGCCACTTTCCTCTGCATCAAACAAGACCTCAATGATCGTTGTATCATCTTCCTGCAATTGGTCACCGCGAAACTCATTTTGACTACTTGTTAATTCATCAAACATATTGTTGGCATCAGTATTGTTTGCAAAACAAAGATCAAGCCTGTCTTCACCATACATCACACCCTGGCTGTCGGTTGCTTCAATCAAACCATCAGAATATAAATAGATACGATCTCCCTTCTCAGCCTCAACAATCTGCACATCATTTTTAAATTCTCTGCTTGAAACAACACCAAATGGAAGATGTGTCGACTTAAAAACATTTTTAATTCTTTTGTCTTCTGAATACAAAATAGCACTTGGGACACCGCCATTCCAAACAGTAAATTTATTATGTTTTGTATCCACATCTACAATACAGGCTGCACAAAACAAACCGGTTGGTAATGTTTTATTCAGTTTGGTGTTGATTTCAGATGCAATATCCTGAATTGAGTATCCCTTTTCAGTCATGCTATAGAATATTTCTGCAACAGGCATAGCACCAATTGCAGCGGAAAGTCCGTGTCCAGTAAAATCTCCTAGCATAATGTGTTGCCCACCTTTTGGTTTGGGCGCAACCAGCAAAATATCACCATTAAATAATGCTACAGGTGATAAAAGAAACTTGATATTACTAACGTTTAACGCATCTGTTCTTATTATTTTGCTAAAAATACGCTCGGCAATTTCATGCTCGTGTTCTATATGTTTTTGATGATATACAAGCTCATCATGTTGTTCCTGTAATTTTGTATAAACTGTCTTAACGCGCAATAACGCATCAATTTTTGATCTGAGAATTGTCCTGCTAAAGGGTTTTGTAAGAAAATCATCACCACCACTTTCAATACATTTTGCGAGCGCTTTTTCATCAGTCATCGCAGTCAGGAAAAAAATCGGGACAAAACGATTACCAATGGATGATTTGATAATGCGCGTAGCTTCATAGCCATCCATTACCGGCATCATTACATCCATTAACACCAGATCCAGTTCTTCTTTTTCAAAAACCTCAATGGCTTCTTTTCCATTTTCAGCCATTAATACCGTAAAGCCATCTCTTTTAAGCATGGCATTCAATACCATACGGTTTGTCACCTCATCATCAACGACAAGGATCTTTAACTCTCGCGCAACAGCGGGGACAGGATTAACACTCTCCACATCAGGTTCCGGAATATTATTTTCTTCAGGCAACATCGACCACAAAAAACCTTAGCTAATATTAAAAAGTCTTTCAAAATTGGATATAGAAAAAATTTTCTTTATTTCACTATTGCATCCGGTTATTGAAATGTTGGCCTTGTCACCACCAGCACGCTCTCTGAGCAATAACAGCATACCCAGTGCTGAACTGTCCATATAATCCGCGCCAGACATATTTATGTTATAAGATGCAGCCGCAGGATTATCTACCTGCTTGTAGGCATCACGAAAATCCTGGTACAGATTAAAATCAAACCTGCCGCTTATGTCTATATTAATGGTGCCGTTACCATCAACATTTGTATTTAATGGCATTTAATTACCCCTTTCTATTGATAATTTAAAATAATTCAACATCGCCTTCATCCATTGATGCCTGCTCCACAGGTTTGTGGAACAACGGTTCCCATTTATCTCTAACAGTGACAACACACCCACGTAATTCCTGAAGTCTATCAGTAAGCTGCTTTGGATCTGCTTCATCTGTATTGGAAAGCGAATCAACACAATTGGTGAATAGTTCTTCCATCCTGTCAATATGAGGAAATGTATAATCAATTGTTTGTCTGACAATATCTTCAAACTGCAATGCACGCACAGCCACACCTACATCCTCATGAATTTTATCTGCAACAATTGATACCTGTCCCAAACTTGTTGAAATATTCTCATTCATATCGCGCACACCTTCCAACATAATATCTACACTGCCTTTTGCACTAATGGCAATATTTAAATCTTTAGAAGCAACGGCACCAATAAGGCCGCGTGCATTTTCGATTGCTGATTTCGCACCTTCAATTCGTGCTCTGATCTCTTCATTAAATTTGGTTGAATGATGAGAAAGTTTTCTGACTTCATCTGCCACAACAGCAAACCCACGACCTGCCTCACCAGCACGAGCAGCTTCGATTGCTGCATTTAATGCCAGCAAATTTGTTTGATCTGCGATTGTCTTTACATCAACCAATAAGGCAAAAATACCATCCATCTGTTCGCCCATTTCATCCATGCGTTCAACGGCTTCAATACTCTGCTTGCTCATATCAACCATGATATTGACAAAGCTTTCCAATACACCACTGGTTTCTTGTATAAAGTCCTGGATTGAAATTTGTTTTCCACTTTGATCTTCGCCTACTTCACCGGATACTTTCTCAATAAGCGCCAGCATGGAACCGTGCAATTCCTCTGTCATGGAACTCAAGCCATGAAAACTATTTGAAAGATTTCCTACTGCATCATGTACTACTTCTTTTGTTCTGGTTAATTCCTTGCGAATTGTTTCACCATCATCAATGACAACATCTTTTACCTCACTGAATACCTGGTGAACCTGCGCACTCATATCAACGTGCTCACCCGAATCATCTTCTTCGTTATCAGCTACATTTGTTTGTGCCCAACGTGATGTAAAACCAGCCCAGACACCAATAGTGACTACCAATGGCAGGATTTCGTAACCAGCCATTATTCCACTTGCGTGCAAAACAATTGCAAACAAACTCACAACGAGTGGGACCCACATCTTTTTTATCAAGTCACGGAACATATTGAATCTTTTTAATAAATTTGAGTATTTAAAGGGGTATCGGTCACTTGTTTCAAAGATTGAGGCATCAATGCCTCATTTATCCACAAGGTTTGAAAGACTATTTTTTCTTATCGCTATCCATTATTAACCGTATGATTTTTATAGCTATTTTATCTAGCGGGTAGGCTTTGTCAGTCGCACCAATTTTGAAGGCTTCTCCCGGCATTCCCCAGACCACACTGGTCTTCTCATCCTGAACCAGAGTCGATGCTCCAGCCTCTTTCATCTCCATTAACCCACGGGCTCCATCATCTCCCATTCCAGTCAGGATAAGGCCTACGGCGTTTTTACCCACATTCTGGGCTACAGAGCGAAACATGACATCAACAGACGGGCGATGTCGGTTTACAGGGGAACCATCACTCAATTTACAGATATAGCGGGCACCACTACGTTCAATTATCAAGTGTTTATCGCCCGGTGCAATATACACATGTCCCGGCACAATTTGCTGCCCATCATGCGCTTCATAAACTGTCATGGCAGAACACTTATCCATACGCTTGGCAAAAGGCCCACTGAAT
>DAOVJZ010000175.1 GCA_030632035.1 Granulosicoccaceae bacterium
CCTGCACGTTATGTGCAAGATGCCATTGAATACCTGCAAAACCTGCGTTGTGGCACAGACATCTACTATCCAGATATGGATTGATACCAGACAATGGATGATCCAAACAAAGTAACAGGTAAGACTCTTCAGGCACTGGAATGCGAGAACCAAATCCTGAGAGAGGAAAATCAGCAGGCAAAGCGCATTCGCAGTATGTGGCAGGATGCGGTGCAGCAGCTCAAACATGCTCTGAAAGAAATAGAAATCACTGAAAGCAGGATGATTGCCATTGCTACCAGTGTTGGAGACGGAATAGTAAGCATAGACAAGGATGACAAAATATTTTTCTTGAATACAGAGTCCTGCAAACTATTTGGATATTCTGAAAGTGAATTACTGGGCAAAAAACTGGAATCATTGGTGCCAGAACAACAAATCGTTAACCAGAGAACAACGATTGAACAATGCTTAAAAGAAGATGCGTCAAAGATAATAGGCAAAGTGCTGGAGCTGGAAGGATGCCGAAAAGACGGAGCGGGTTTTCTTATGGAAATAAGAATAGAGGAAACCTGGGTCAAGGAGAGTGAAGAAAGATTTTATACTGCGGCAATACGCGATATTACCGAGCGCAAGATGGCTGAACAGGCACTGGTCGAGGCAAAAGACCAGGCCGAAAAGGCCAATCATGCCAAATCTGAATTCCTCTCTCGCATGAGCCATGAATTACGTACCCCCATGAATGCCATTCTTGGTTTTGGGCAACTGCTGGAAATGGAGGAGGCAGTACTCCCCGAACAAAAAGAGCTGGTTCATGAAATACTCAAGGCAGGCAATCACCTGCTGGAATTAATTAATGAGGTACTGGATCTCACCAGTATTGAAAACTCTCGCGTTAATATGGTGGATGAGTTGATTGTCTGTGATGAACTGCTCCAGGAATGCATGAGTCTTGTAGCACCACTTGCCGCGCAAAAAGGGATCACGCTGAATTATGATGATGATCACTGCCACCATATAACCGTGTGCGGTGATCATACCCGTTTCAAGGAGGTTATACTGAACCTGTTATCCAACGCATTGAAATATAACCGTGAAAACGGGAAGGTAAGTTTGTGTTGTGAGACGGTTGGCGAGGATCGTGTCCGTATCAATGTGATCGATACCGGTCATGGCCTGAACGATGAACAGATCAAGTTATTGTTCCAGCCCTTTGAGCGCTTGGGCGCGGAGTTCACTGATGTAGAGGGGACGGGTATTGGTCTGGCGATTAGTAAACGTATTATTAATCTGCTTGGTGGCACTATTGGTGTTGATAGCACCCCCGGCAAGGGCAGTACCTTCTGGATTGAGCTGGAACGAGCTGCCGAATTACCACAGTCGGTTCCTCTGGAGTTGGCAGGGTCATCAGAGGAGGTTGAGCCAGGAACGCCGGGAGAAAAAGAGTTTACTGTATTACATATTGAAGATAATCCCGCCAATCTGCGTTTGATGGAGCATTTATTCAAATCTCGCCCGGATATTAACCTGTTGTCCGCAATGACCCCGAATCGAGGGTTGGAACTGGCTGCCGCACACCAGCCTGATCTCATTCTGCTGGATATTAACCTGCCAGAGATGGATGGTTTCGAGGTGCTAAAGTTGCTTAAGAAAGGGATTAAAACAGAACATATCCCGGTGGTAGCAGTAAGTGCTAATGCCATGCCTTCTGATATCAAAAAGGGCAAGATGGCAGGTTTTGAAGCCTACCTTACCAAGCCAATCAAGATTGATAAGTTGATGTCCACCGTTGATGAGGTAATGAGGTAATAACAACCAGACGTCTGAAAAATCGGTAACAGCTAGATAACGATTATTTTTTTATTTCTGGTGCACTTGGCGGTTAAGGGTTTTAACGTGCTCGGTAAGTAATTCGACCTTTGCTTAAATCATACGGGGTCAGCTGAACCGTGACCTTGTCACCAGTCAGGATTCGGATGTAATTCTTACGCATTTTTCCGGAGATATGGGCGGTCACGACATGGCCGTTTTCCAGCTCTACCCGAAACATGGTATTGGGCAGGGTTTCAACCACCGTGCCTTCCATTTCAATATTGTCTTCTTTTGGCATAACTTCCTGCAGTAGTCATAAAATCGGCGTAATTCTAGCACAGACCGTGCCAGTACGGGGAGGAAGTCAGGGGAATATTTTCAAAGAAAACATTGATTAAGCCCATCAAATGGATGATGGCAAGGCAAAAAGAAACGAGAAAATGGAGTTTTGGCCAGGGAATGCCTTATATCGTGGGGCACATGGGCGTGCGAGAACGACTTACACGTTAGTAAATGAGCACCCAATATACGGGCATAAATATTTCGAGTTTCTTTTTAACGCAGACAGCGCCATTTCAGGGGCTTAATGTCAGGCGCTGGCGGCACGACCCCATTGTATGTCAGCTCTGGCCACATGCGGATGTGAAGCGTCATTACTCAGCACAACGTCCATGCCTAGCAGTTTGGGTAGAACCTCAATACGACACGCATCCAGCTGTTTGCGCAGGGTCTCGAAATGTTCACTATTGATATAGATAAGATTAGGGCGAATACCATGCTTTGTTTCGTATTCTTTCATTACGCGGTAAATAAAGCTTAGCATTGTGTTTTCCCCAGAGAAGTTTGTGTCTTACCTTATCTAACGGCCACTTCTCGAAATCACTTTAGAATAATTTGTCTCTTACAGTACTTTCTTAACAGGGTCTTGAGGAACAGCTTTAAGTTTGATTTTTAACCCATTGACTGCCAATCAGGGTTTCATAGGACTGGAAATTGGTCTTGTAGCTCATTTTGTCGCAGTTCTGTACCCAATAGCCAAGATAGAGATAGTCCAGGCCCTGCTGTTGAGCCAGTTCGATTTCTTTCAGGATTGAGAAGGTGCCCAGTGAGCGGTTTGAGTGGTTGGGGTGGAAGAAGGTGTATACAGCAGAAAGCCCCACAGCCAATTGATCAGCCACGGCCACGGCCACAAGTTCATCATCAAGCCGGAATTCATAAAACACAGTATCAATCCACGGGCTGATCAGGAACTCGCTGTATTTATCAGGCGCGGGATCATCCATGCCGCCACCGGCATGACGTGTGCTGATGTAAAGCCGGTATAGCTCAAAGTGTTCTTCTGAAAATTTGGCTGGTTTGGTTATTATTTGAATATCTGCATTCGCCTTTAAAACGCGTTTCTGATTACGGTTAGGCTTGAAATCATTAACAGGGATTCGTATCGGGATACAGGCATCGCACTGCGGGCAACGTGGTCGATAAATATGGGTGCCACTGCGCCTGAATCCATAACTGATCAGCTTGCTGTATTGCTGGGTGTTGATATTAACTTCCGGATCGGCAAACAGCGTGACGGCTTCCCTGTTTTCAAGATAACTGCACGGGTGTGGCGTCGTGATATAAAAAGCCAGCGTTGTCGGGTTTGCCTCATTCATGGCGTGTTATCAAATTTCCATGTTGAATCTTTACTGGATGATATACACAATTGGTTCAATAAGTCGATGAAACGCCGGCGTGGAATATTCTCGGCACCCAGACTATCCAGATGCCCAGACTGGATCTGGCAATCAATTAATTCAAATCCCCAGACCTTGAGTTGTTCTACCAGTTTCACAAACGCAACCTTGGAGGCATCGGTCTTTTTACTGAACATGGACTCACCAAAAAACACCGTGCCGATAGCGATACCGTAAAGCCCGCCGATCAATTCATCTTCATGCCAGCATTCAACCGAATGAGCATGGCCTTGTTCAAAGAGCGTGCAGTAGGCATCAATCATGTCAGGGGTGATCCAGGTGCCGTTGCCGTCCTTGCGTGGTTGGGAACAGGCAGTGATAACATCACGAAAAGCAGTATCCAGAGTGACGGTATAAATTTGTTTGTTGATTGTCTTTTTAAGACTGCGAGAGATTTTCAGTTTGTCAGGAAACAGGACTGAACGGGGATTGGGTGACCACCATAAAACCGGTTGGTCTTCGCTATACCACGGGAAGATGCCGCGCCGGTAAGCTTCCAGCAGACGTTCAGGTGACAAATCGCCACCAACAGCGAGCAGACCATCA